>DLXL01000067.1:622-2638 GCA_003448025.1 Saprospirales bacterium
CTGTTGGACGTCCGCATCTAAAAGCCGGGGCATCATGTGTTGAATATAGAGGTAATTTGGATAGGTCTTTTCGGCAACTTTTTATCCTATTATGACGAATATCATTTTAACAGGCAAAGTGAAGGGATATTTTTAACCTGATTAACACCGGATTATGAAGTTTGGTCGTTCATCAATTTTCATTGTTTTGGGCTGCGCTTTATTCTCCTGCAGTGATAAAGACGACAGCGATGTTGCAAAGGCTGTTGATTATGAGGCTGGCGTATACCAATGGCTGGTCAAAGAGCAACTTCCCAACGGCTTACTTGAGAGTACCACCGGGAGCAATTTTGTTTCACTTTATGACAATTCTTTAGCAGCCATCGCTTTTACTGCCAAAGGTGACTATGCGAAAGCGGAAAAGATATTCGATGTTTTCACTTTTCTGTTGAGCTCAGAATTTAATCAGGGAACCGGAGGATTCTATCAATTTAGAGATAGGATGGGGTCACCTTTATCTGGTTCTGGCCGGTGGCTTGGCGACAACGCATGGCTGCTAATCGCATTAAATAATTATAAAGCCAAGACAGGCAGTGGGAAATACAATAACCTAGCACTAATCCTTGAGAATTGGATTAGACAACTGCAGGATATTGATGGAAGTGTGTGGGGTGGCTATGATCCAATTACGGGGGTAAAGACGGGTAAGGTTACTGAAAACATGATTGATGCATTTAATGCCGTTCCAGGGTACGATCAGTTTCATAAGAATTTGCTGGACTATTTTAACAATGAGCGTTGGGATTCACAAAATAAATCCTTGATCTGCGCCCCGGGTAGTTATTATATGTATGCGTAAGATAATTTTTCTTGGGGCTATTGCGCATTGGAGCATTTCCCGAACACCTCACTTGGTTTTGCTGATCAGTTGTTTTTTGCCACTCACAAATCTGAAGCGACCTCCAAGCAAATAGTTGGATATTGCATTGACATCGACCGAGATAATGTCTTTTTTGAAGGTACCGGCCAAATGGTCGTTACTTTCCACAAGGCTGGGCAAACCGAAAAGGCATTATACTATTTGAAGGAAATTGAGAAGGGCACCATATTAATACCAAATGGGACAATTGGAATACCATATGCCACCAACATTGGGTCCGGCTACGGACCGGATTTACTTTGGAATGGAGCGGACAAAAACCCATGTGTTTCGTCAGCGGCTTGGTACGTGTTCGGCAAAATGAATCATGACCCTTTGGCTGCTGGGTACACAAAAAATATTCCTGCAGTTGATAAGTTTTGGCTGAAATGAAGCATCCGG
This sequence comes from Saprospirales bacterium, assembly GCA_003448025.1. Taxonomy (GTDB): domain Bacteria; phylum Bacteroidota; class Bacteroidia; order Chitinophagales; family Saprospiraceae; genus M3007. Next base: position 1,923 of record DLXL01000067.1, read on the forward strand.
TTTCGTGGGCGGGTGACTCTACCGAAGTATCTTGGTAATAGCAACACAGTTCATCGATGTCGCGGAAGCGGGTATCCCCCGCTGTAAAAAGGGGGCATCATGCGCTGAATATAGAAGTAATTTGGGTAAACTTGCGGCAGGTTATGCCAGATGATCCGCGCCTATACGTTACAAGAAGGAAGGCTAACGCAGCACAAGCACCCTGCGTTACATGAGTTGGAGGGGTTGCCCAACCTGATTTGGCTGGATTTGCAATCGCCCTCCCAGGAAGAAAAGGAGTTTATCGAGAAACTTTACAAGATTGAGTTTTTCACCTCGCAGGAAGCGCAGGAGATCGAGAGCAGTTCGCGTTTTCTGGAGACGGACGATACGATTGAAATGAACCTGAGTTTGCTGCAGAATGGAGCCAGCGAACTGAGCATTGCCAACGCCTCGTTCATTTTGAAAGGTAACACGTTGTTCACCTTCCGGCAGGGTGATTTGAAGTCCTTTGCGGAGACGGTCAGGCGGCTGAAAGCCGGTGGATCACTGGAAAAGAAAGAACACGGGTTGGGCGTCTTCCTGACGATACTGGAAGTTCGTATTGACATGGATGCGGATTTGATTGAGGGGATTCACCGCAGGCTTAATCAGATAAGTAAAGACCTTATTGCCAGCAAGTCCTATCAGGAGGAACTGTTGTTGAGCATTGCCCGCGAGCAGCATTGATAATTCGA
>DLXL01000462.1 GCA_003448025.1 Saprospirales bacterium
GTCTACCGTAGGCCGTCCACCGTCCACCGTCTTCCCTTTCATCATCCTTCTTACACTCACCCACACCGCTGTTAAAGAATATGAAACCGATTCTTACTCGATTTTTTGCAGGCTTATTCCTATTGGTTGCTGCTCAGGCCTTCGGCCAAATGACCACCTCATTCGTGGTAACCTCTCCGGCCCCCGCGCCAAGCTATCCTATCGGCACTCATTTGCAGGTAGAACTCCGTGTAAACGGCTTTACCAACATCGAATCCATGCAGTTCCCGATTGCCTTCAATAAGGTTGCATTGCGCTTCGATTCTCTGACCAATTCGGTCTTCTCCAACTGGAACGCCGGTAATTTCATCGGCAACAATGGCGCAGGTAAGATCGGTATCTCCTGGGATGGCTACTCCAATGGCGCAAACATGCCATTTACTTTCCCAAATGGCACCGCGCTGTTCAAATTACACTTTACCGTAATCAACAACGGTACTTCTGTCATCAATATCAATCCGTCCCTGGCGCCTCCTGCACTTGATATCGTAGGTAACGGCCAGCCGGTAACCCTGAATTATCAAAACGGAGGCACGCCAACAATCACCCTCGGCACCGGCGCTCCACCACCTCCGCCGCTCGTGGGCTTTAAAATTGTGGCCAACACCATTTATATCCCACCGGGCCAGCGCGCCTGTATGCCGGTTACGGTAAATGATTTCGATAATATCGTGTCTATGCAATGGGCTATGCACTGGGACAATACCGTACTCAATTTCGAATGTGTGCGCGGATTTAACCTCCCGGGCTGGTCTGCTACCGACTTTAACTCTACATTTTCAGTAGGCACTTTGCTGGCAGGTTGGGCAGACCCTGCAGGAGTAGGCGTAACCCGCGCAGATGGTGTACGCATTGTGGATGTATGCTTCAAGGGTGTTGGAGCGCCAGGCGCTTCTTCAACCATTACCATCGATGGCATTGGATTCCCTCCGGGCAACGGTAGTGCTGAGGCTTATAATTCCTCCAGTGTGAATGTTTGGACGGCATCCAACCACCCCAACGGTGCCTCCGGCGTAAGCGCACCGGTGAACATCATGGCGCCTCCAGGCTCTCCATTTGATGTAACGTATACCGTCGACACCGTATCCGCTGCCCCTAATACACAAGCCTGTGTAGAAGTAAAAGTGAAAAACTTTACAGCCATCACCAGCGCAGAATTTGCCCTGGGCTACACGCCTGCACAACTGACGTTCTCTAACAACGATTTCGGCTCCAACCCACTGAATCTGCAGGCTTCCAACCTGGTTCATCAGGTAAATCCTGGCGTCATCAAATTCCAGTGGTCCAGTGCTAATGGTGCTTCACTGGCTGATAATACCCCGATTTTCAAAAGCTGTTTCACAGTTATTGCCGCGGAAGGCACTACCTGCCCCATTACCTTTACTACTACCCCTTGCCCCAGTATTACCGGTTTCGGTACTGCAAAAAGCACCGGCGGTGTGGCATACGCCAATGTTGCAGGCTGGATCAAGTCTGCCACGCAGGGGCCAACCATTAATATTGCACAAGACATAAGCTGTAATGGCGGCACAAACGGTTCTCTGACCGTGGTGAATCCTGCCACGCTTTCTGCCACAGGATATACCTGGAGCGGCAATGCAGGCACCACCCAAACCGTAAGCAACCTTGGAGTCGGAACTTATACCGTAACCGTTACCTACAGCAACGGTACTACTGCCACAGCTTCCAGAACCCTGGTGGCGCCTCCGGCCATTAGCACCACGGTGAACACCACCGTTGTTTCATGCTTTGGCGGTAACAACGGAGCCATTGATCTGAATGTGGCAGGCGGAACGGCGCCTTACACCTATAACTGGGGCGGTGGTATTACCATTGAAGACCGCGCCAACCTCACGGCAAGCATCTACACGGTAACGGTTACAGACGCTAAGGGATGTACCAAGACGCAAACGGCATCGGTATCGGGCTTTATCGCCATCGTAGCTACGCCTACCGTTACCAATATCTCCTGCGCAGGCCTTACCAATGGCGCCATTTCCTTGAATGTAGTGGGTGGTGCAGGTAACTATTCCTACGCATGGAACTCCATGGACGTAACCAAAGACATTTCAAATAAACCTGCAGGTTCTTACATTGTAACCGTTACGGACGGCAATAACTGCACCAAGGTGTTCTCCGGACCAAACTTTACCATTACCGCTCCGCAGGCTGTTGCTCCGGCATTGGTGAGCAAAACGGATGTAAAGTGTATGAATACGCCAACAGGTTCAGCCACCTTGAATGTTACGGGTGGAACAGGTACCATGAGTTATTGCTGGAGTTCCGGTCCTGGACCATGTGCTTCATTGGTACAGAACCCCACCAACCTCATGCCGGGCACTTATACCGTGATTGCCACGGATGCCAATGGTTGTACCGGAACACTGAATAATATAACCATTGCCAACCCGCCTTCAGCACTGTCTGTACAAGGCAGCACCACGCCATCGCCTTGCTTTGATCAGCCTTCCGGCTCCATTATTTCCAATGGCACAGGCGGCTGGGGCACCAACTATACCTACGCCTGGTCCGGTCCGGTGCAACTCGCTCCGGTTTCCAATCACATGCCCGTTCCCGGCGGCACTTATACCGTAACCGTAACGGATGCCAATCAGTGTACTGCTACCAGCACCCTTGTAGTAGGTGGAGCGCCTGAGATCACCCAAAACGCTGCAGTAACCCATGTGGCCTGCTTCGGTGTGAATAATGGCGCCATTAACCTGAATCTGGCCGGTGGCAATCAGCCTTACCAAAGTGTGCAATGGTCTAACACCACATTGCTGGGTCAGTCTATCAGCACCCTTGCACCAGGTTCCTATCAGCCAACGGTAACCGATGCCCAGGGTTGTACCAAAATATTCCAGGCTATTACCATCAATGGCCCGCAGGTGCTGACCATTGATACCACCATCGCCGAAGCCAATCCAAGCAATGGCTCCATTGATTTCCAAATCCTTAGCGGCGGCACGCCAGGCTTTACTTATCTGTGGAGCAATGGCGCCACTACACAGGATATCAGCGGATTGGCGGCCGGCACTTACACCGTTACGGTAACAGATGCCAACAGCTGTGTGCGCACCTTCTCCTTTACCGTTCCTAATGGCAACGTACTGGGTATTACCTCTGTAAGCTCTGTCAAGAATTCCTGTGCGGCAGATGGCTGTATCAACATCAGCATCGGTCAAACAGCTGCAGCCTTTACCCCCATTACCTTGAACTGGGGCTTTGGTACCATGCAGACCAACTCCCTCACTCCGTCTATTTGCGACCTGAGCTCCGGGGTGTATAACATCACGATCACAGCGTCCAACGGAAACTCTTCTGTACTCACTGGCGTACAGGTGGCTCAACTGGATCCGGCCAGCGTGAACAGTAACACCACTAACCCGTTCAGCAGCATCAATAAAAACGGTAAAATCACGCTGAATAAAGCACCAGGCGTACAGTGCAACCTTACCTACCAGTGGGGACCGGCGCCTTTGAACTCAACCTCCAATGAAGTATCCAACCTTGGTCAGGGCACTTACTTTGTAACCATCACCAATCCTTGTTCCGGTTGTGTGAATATTCAAGAGTATAACCTGGAATACAGTCCGGTTGGTGGTATTTCCTCTGTTCAGAACCCCATGTGTGCAGCTACGGAAGACGGCGCAATAAGCCTGAATATTCAGGGGGGTAATCTTCCTTACGAATACGCATGGACGGGCCCGAATGGATTCACCTCCAACGTTGAAGATATCAGTGGTCTGGCGCCAGGGGTGTACAATGTTACGGTATCTGACCAGGACGATCGCACCTTCATCCAAACCTTTACCCTCTCTGCGCAATCTCCGCTCAATATCACCAACGTAAACGAAACCTCCTTGTATGGAACGTTCCAGGTGAGCGGCGCTAATACCTGCGACGGTGCAGCTACCCTGGCCTTCATCCCGGGCATCGGTACAACTAATATTCAGTGGAGCAACGGTATTACCACTGCTAATAATACCACCCTTTGCGGTGGCGCTTACTCTGTGACGCTGACGGATGCTCAGGGTTGCACGGCTACCTGGGTGGATGAACTCACAGCGCCTGCACCGATTGCCCTCACCAGCACAGAAGCGCCTATCCTGAAATGTAACGGCGACTGCAACGGCACGGCCAGAATCAAAGTTGGTGGCGGCGTTGGTCCGTACTCTGTAAGTTGGTCTACCGGTCAGTTCGACCCGCTCGTTACCGCCAACGGATTTTCTCAGGCAGTAAACCTTTGCGGCGGCGACTATCAGGTTACAGTTACAGACGACAACGATGTACAGCAAATCTTCACCGTAACAGTACCGGAGCCGGCGCCTATTGAGGCAACCTTCGCTTCAACCGCTCCACGTAACTTCAATTCCTGCGACGGCGACATGCTCATTAACCTCACCGGCGCGGTATTCCCGGTTACCTATGTATGGTCTGGCAACTTTGGCCACACCGGCGATAGCGAGCGCGCAGAAGAACTTTGTTCCGGCGAGTTTGTGGAATTCCTCATTACAGATGCCAACGGTTGCACGGCGTACTTCTCCGACAGCATTCCGTATCCGGAAGATGGTTGTTTCCGAGTGAGCCCGATTATTACGCCTGGTCAGCAGGATGGCAAAAACGATTTCGTGGTGATTACCTGTATCGAAACGGCTTTTGAGAACACCATGGAGATCTACAACCGTTGGGGTCAGCTGGTATTCGAAACGGAAGACTACACCAATAACGATGCCGACCGGGATCGGAACTGGAATGGATTAACCAGTTCAGGCGCGGTACTGGCAGAAGGTGTTTACTACTATGTACTTACCTTCAAGTATCTCGACGATCAGGGAATTACCCGTGAAGGCACCCGAAAAGGCGCTATCAATCTGCTCCGATAACCACACCTGAAAAACAATAAGTTGCGTTAGGCAGGAGGTTAAACGTGCAAATTATGGATGTTCAACCTCCCGCCCAACCCCTCACACCCTCCTCTCATCCACAAACTCGGTTTACAATGAAAAAGATTCTTTTTACCCTCATATTCGGACTCAGCGCCCTGGCAGCTTTTGCGCAGGAACAGGCTATTTACTCCCAGTATCATGTATTTCCGGTGTTCATCAATCCGGCTACTACGGGTTTCGACAACCAGCATCAGTTTGTTGCCAACTACCGCAGCACCTGGACGTCTTTCCCGGAGCGTCCTAATACCTACACCTTAATGTATAATGGTCCGGTAGGGGATAAACTGGCATTGGGCGGTTCTATTTTTTCTGACAATGCAGGAAAAGTAAGCACCACCAAAGTGCAGATGAACTATGCTTTCCGTTTTCAGATCAAAAAAGTGCGTATTGGACTGGGTCTTTCTACAGAATTCCTGAACCGTCGGGCAGATGCATCCCTGCTGAACGATCCTCTTGTAGAGCGTAATGATGATGTAGTGGAGAGTCTGGTAGACGGCCAGCAGATTTTTGATGCTTCTGTAGGTGGTTATGCCATTCACGACGACAAGTTTTTTGTTGGTTTGAGTTTGCCTAATACCGTTCGTACCCGTTTGGATCAGGCGCCGGTGGCTGGTGAGGAAACAGAAAAACGCGATTTGTTTGAGCACTATATTTTCCAGATGGGATACAAATTCAATCTGGCCGATCAGAATTCCAAGGTGATCCCGAGTATTACCATGCGTAAAGTGCGGGATACCCCTTACCAGATTGACCTTAATATACAGGGAAGATTCCTGGATGAAAAACTGATTGCAGGCCTCACCTTTCGTCCGGGCACCAGCGGCGCAGCCGTTTGTTTGCTGGGTACCAAGTTGAACCAGTTCCAGTTTTTCTACTCCTACGACCTTTCTCTCTCTAACTTCCAGCGCTACACTACCGGCTCACACGAGGTGTCGATTGCCTATGCTTTCAACCGCAAGCCGAAACTGGTTTCTGCCACACCGCAGGTAGAACCGAAGAAATAAAGAGTGTTTTGGGGGGGAGTGTTTTAGTGTTTATGTGTTTTAGTGTTTATGTGTTTTAGTGTTTATGTGTTTTAGTGTTTAAGGGTTTATGTTGGCGTTCGGCTGGGTGATTCCTGGAATTTGGTCAGGGTGTTTATTGATATAGCACGGCCTAATAATTTCAATGAGATTGTTCACTGAACTGTGTC
>DLXL01000066.1:0-4706 GCA_003448025.1 Saprospirales bacterium
AGTTCAGCAGGAGAAACGGCTCTCGCACTGTCAATGCAGGCTTTAGTCCAGCACCGGTTCAGATCCTGATCCAAAAACCTTTGTCGGTTAAGGAATGCCTGGCGATTCCCCAGAATTCCTATCAGCTTCCCTTTAAACTGAAAATCGGGTTGTTCCAGTTTTGCCCGCTCAAGGGCATCAAACACCATTTCCAGCGCTTTCACACCGGCCGGTTCATTGCCATGGAGTGCGCCAATTACCACTAATAAAACACCATTGGCCTCACCCTCGAAAGTGCCAATGATACGCTGGGAAGGATGGACAGACATAAGACCGGCAAAGGTAACAAACCTGCTCCCCCTAATACCTATTCCAGTTCGGGATTTAACGTCGGGTGTGCAGGTGCTCTACTGCGGGAAAACCCTTAAAACACCTCCAGTAGAAAGCCTGAATTTTAGGTTTTGTTTGGAATTGAATGGGTTACACATCAATGTTCCTTCCCAATATGACGTTTATTTGGCATTCAATCATTCATTTATTTTTCCTGATTTTCATGCAAAACTTGAAATTCTTACTGCCTTTCACTGTGTTCGCCTTTTTGGTTACCGCTTGCCAAAAAGACGTCTTCTTATCCAATAACAGTCCAATGGTCAACGCCGAGCTTGCCGGCCAGGTATTGGATGAGAACAATCAACCTGTTGATGGCGCGCAAGTGCGCGTGGGTGGCGAACTGGCTATTACCGACGCAAATGGTGTATTCCGGTTCGCTTCCATGCGTCTGCCTTCTGAAAACGCCAAACTGATGGTGAGCAAAATTGGCTATTTCGACTACAGCAGGGCATTCTATGTACATGCAGATGCCATGCAAATGGTAAAAATTCAATTACTGGCTAAAGAACAGGTGGGCACTATTTCCGGCTCGGCGGGTGGCAGCATTCAGCTACCGGGTGGCGCCCAGTTGGTATTCCCTGCTGGTGCATTTGCCGATGATCGAGGCAATGCCTATAACGGGGTGGTGCGTGTTTTTGGCAAATCAGTCCGGCACAATTCATCCCTGCAAATGCCCGGCGACCACAGGGCAACCAACAACCAGGGCGAAGAAATGTCGCTCGGGCACTTTGGGATGCTGGGCGTAGAGTTGTTTGGACAATCCGGGCAGGAATTGCGCATACGTGAGGGAGCGGAAGCCACCCTGAAACTCCCCATTGCAGCAGGTCAGTTGGCTTCAGCTCCATCTCAGGTGAGCCTTTGGTATTATAACCTGCAGGATGCCCGATGGATAGAAGACGGAATTGCCCAACGTATTGGCAATGAATATGTAGGCACTGTTACACACTTCACGTTCTGGAGTTTTTCCACCGGGTTTAATCTGGTAACCCTGGAAGGCAAGGTGTTTTTAGTTGACAACCAACACCCAATGAAAGGCACGGTGGTGCGGCTTACCATGGCGTCTGATTCTACACAGGGCGTAGCGACCACCAACGCTGCCGGCTTTTTTAAAGGAGGTGTACCGAAAGGTGGAAGCTTCATACTTGATGTTCTGAATGAATGTGGAGAAGTGATTCACAGTCTGGATCTTGGCCAAATCGACGATAATACGGTATTGCCCGATATCATTGTAGCCAATACTGGTCCGCAAACGGTTGAGCTTACCGGCAAACTGGTAGACTGCTCCGGAGCGCCTATTCCAAACGGATATGCGCAAGTATTGCTTGGCAATTTCAAATGGGTAGCCTTTACAGCCATTGATGGATCCTTTACCATCAGTAAAGTTCGTTGCGATACTACTACCGGAACCGGGGTGGTAATTGGCTTTGATCTGCAAAATGGCAAACAAAGCACGCCTGACACCATTATGGTTCCACCGAATGCGGTAGCACTGGGCGATCTTGCGGTATGCGACTCTCTCTATGAATTCATCAAATTCAGTCTGGATTTCAACGACTATACCATTGCTGTTCCGGTTGGCGGTGTGCGCGACAGTCTGGGTATGCGTACTTTTTTGAATGGCTACAGTACGGTGCAACAGGATGTAGGTATTTCCATGGAATTTATCTGCGATGGCAACCCGGGGGTATTCCCTTTGAGCAATCTGTATGTCAATACCATGACCTGGAACTCCGGATCCAACGGGATCAGTGTTGAGTTAATCGATCCTGGCTTTGCGGTTGGAGATCCCATAACAGGCACATTCGATGGCACGTTTGTGGACCAGTTTGGTTTTACCCACACCCTAACGGGTAGTTTCCAGGTGAGACGGGATTACTAGAGGATGGACGATGAACGATGGACGATGAACGATAAGCGTTGCTCTTGGCTGACGAACAAAAAGCCTGGCGCAACGCCCATCGTACCATCGTTCATCGTTCATCGTTCATAATCTACCGTTAATTTTTTGTGTGATGACAGATAACATCGCATTTATATGGCGCGGCCCTTCTACCTTCGCCATAATAAATTTTCTAATGATGAAATATGCGTTTCCCCTCAGTGTGTTATTGTTTTTAAGTGCTTGCAGCCCCAAAAATGCCCCATCCGACATCAAGCCGATTATGCCGCTTTCCATACCCAAAACCGGCAATGAAGCGCTTCAAAACGGTCCGATGATTGGTTATGTAGAAATGCGGGAAGCCCTGATTTGGGTACAAACCAAAACTTTTGCAGCAGTCCAGGTGGAGTTTAGGGAAAAAGGGAAACCCGAACAAAAATGGCGCACTGATCTGGTACAGACCTATAAAAACAGCGCCTTCACCGCTAAATGTGTTGCTGAAAACCTGGAGCCGGGCACCAGCTATGAATACCGGGTAGAAATCAACGGCGATTCCGTTCTGCTGAATTATCCCACGTCTTTCAGCACCCAGCCGCTCTGGCAGTGGCGCACCGATCCTCCAACCTTTACCCTGGCTACCGGCAGTTGTGCCTATGTGAATGAACCGCAATACGATCGGCCAGGCAAGCCTTATGGGTCTAACCACCAAATTTTCACCAAAATATACGAAAACAAGCCGGATCTGATGCTCTGGCTGGGCGATAACATCTACCTCCGCGAAGTGGACTGGTATACACGGTCCGGTATTCAACACCGCTACACACACGACCGCGCAGTAACCACCGAACTACACCCTTTGCTCGCTAACACGGCCAATTATGCTATTTGGGACGACCATGATTACGGGCCTGACAACTCAGATGCGACCTGGGTACACAAAGAAACCGCCTGGGAGGTTTTCCGTGATTTTTGGGGCAATCCCACCTACGGTGTAAATGGCCAAAAAGGTTGTACCACCCAGTTCCAGTTTGCAGATGTGGATTTTTTTCTGTTAGATAACCGGTATTTCCGCACCCCAAATTTGTGCGAACAATGCCCAAACCGTACCCTGTTAGGCAAGGAGCAACTGGATTGGTTTCTGGCAGCGCTTGCAGGCAGCTGGGCGCCTTATAAAATAGTAGCTATTGGTGGACAAGTACTAACCACAAGTTCCAATCATGAAACCGCTTTCCATTTCTTTCCGGAAGAACGGGATGTCATCATGAACTTCATTGAAAAAGAGAACATTAAAGGGGTTATCTTTCTCACCGGCGATAAACACTACACCGAACTGAGTGCCATGAAGAACAAGGCAGGAAACTGGGTGTACGATCTCACCACTTCACCACTTACGTCCGGTGTGTTTACCAATCCGGAATCTAAAGAGCCGAATGAATACCGGGTGCCTGGAACCATTGTAGATCAACATAATTTCAGTCTGCTGCAATTCTCCGGCCCGCGGAAAAACAGGGAGTTGTCTATCAAGGTGATTACCCATGAGGGCAAGGAGATGTGGACAAGAACGCTGAATTATGACGGGGTGAAGTGAACGCAGATTTTTTGAACGCGAAGAACGCGGGTTTTGGGGAACGCGGATGACGCGGATGACGCGGATTTTTTGTGCTGCCTGCGACTTTCTTCTTTATTGGTAGGGATGCCTACAAACAAAAATGTGGATAGGAACCTTGAGCTACAGCGGAGTGAAATAAGCGATGAATAATACAGAATGGTCTACACTAATTGATCAAAAAATCTGCCGGGTATTTTACCTGGATGAATTCGATGAACCCGGTTATTATGAACCGGATTTGTCTGTTCATTTCATCAATCATGGTAGTATTGCACTGGAATTGGCTTCCGGATTGTGGTTTTTACTTGAAAACGACTACGAACGGCAAGGGCTTTCCCTGATTCCGTATCAGGGACCGGCGCCGGCGTCCAAATGTGAAATTGCTCTCCACAAAGACCCGATTTGGAGTGTCACCCAAAACCAGGCTGTTCAGGAAGTGAAATGCTACCCTGGGTATTACTTTGTGGAACGCAAGTCCGGCAAACAAGAAAAAGTGACCATTACCGCAACGATAGAGCTGTGTTTTGAACACGGGGCCAGGGTGTTCATCAGCAATGCCGGCCTGAACGAAGAGGGCCGATTGACCTCAGACCTGTTTGTTAAAGCCATTTACCAAAAACGGAGGATAGGTGTGGAGGCTGGGTTAATGGATGAACAATAGACTGCTTATGAAAAATCTGATTTTGATAGATAGTATACAGAATTAGTTTCGCATCGTTAGGTCAGCCCATTATTGCTGGCTTTGCGTTGTATTTTTCGCCGAAATTAGTCCCACTTCGCCTGCAAAATCGGCCTTGATCCAACAAATATGAACAAGACCTTCCAATACGAAACTAATTCTGTATACTA
>DLXL01000066.1:4831-10622 GCA_003448025.1 Saprospirales bacterium
CTAATATTCATTAGCCTGTTTTTGACAGGGAATGTTTTCGCCCAGGGTTTGCCTTCACGGATAGCCTTTGGCTCTTGTGGCTCCCAGGACAAGCCCATGCCCATTTTGGATACTTGCCTGAAGTACCGGCCTGATCTGTTTGTCTGGCTGGGCGACAATATCTACGGCGATACCAAAGACATGCAGGTATTGCGGAACAAATACGCCAAACTGGGCGCTAAACCAGAGTTTCAGCGCTTAAAAAATGCCACCCGATTCCTGGCTACCTGGGATGATCATGATTATGGCTGGAACGATTCAGGCAGGCATTATCCGTTTAAAAAGGAGTCTAAAGAGATTTTTCTCGGCTTTTGGGAAGAGCCGGCCAATTCACCACGAAGGCAGCATGAGGGTATTTATACTTCCTATATGTATGAGCAGGATGGCAAGCGGTTGCAGGTCATATTACTGGATAACCGCAGTTTCCGGGATGATCTGCGCGTATACCGGGGCGAGTTGAACCGGGAGGATCGGTATTTTTATGCATTGGATTATTACCCGCACAACACAAAGGACAGTACGTTGCTGGGAGAAACCCAATGGCAATGGCTGGAGTCGGAATTGCGCATTCCAGCCGATCTGCGGATCATTCGTTCCGGCAGCCAATTCAGCATTGCTTTTAATGGTTACGAGGCCTGGGCCAATTTCCCGCATGAGCGCCAGCGCATGCTTGATCTGATCAAAAAAACACGCGCCAATGGAGTGCTTTTTATAACCGGCGATGTGCATTATGCGGAGATCTCAGTGTTGAAAGAGGAAGGGATGTATCCGGTTTATGATGTGACAGCCAGTGGCATTACCTCCACCTGGTATTTTGCTACTCCGAATGAGAACCGGATTGAAGGCCCGGTGATGGATAACCACTTTGGTTTGTTGAACATAGATTGGAAACAAAAAGATCCGTTGATAAAGATGGAGGTTTACGATATTCGCGGCAACCAGCGGATTGAACACCGGATTAGATTGAGTGAAATCTCTTTCTGAGTGGTTGAACGCGGGTTTATTGAACGCGGAGAACGCGGGTTTTGGGGAACGCGGATGACGCGGATGACGCGGATTTTTCTTGCTGCCTGCGGCAGCAATGCCATGTTAACAAACAACCTAAACACTTCACCACTAAGTCACTAAGAACACCAAGCGAGTTTTACCTTAGTGGCCTCAGTGGCTTAGTGGTGAAAGACTCCGCTGTAATTCCCAGTCAAACACTTCACCACTAAGTCACTAAGAACACGAAGTATATTTTACCTTAGTGGTGAAAGACTCCGCTGTAATTCCCAGCCGAACGCCAACTCACCAACTCAAACACTTCCAAACTCAAACACTTCACCACTAAGAACACGAAGTATATTTTACCTTAGTGCCCTCAGTGGCTTAGTGGTGAAAGCCCTTGCCGTAATCCCCAACCGCACGCCAACTCAAACACTCCCAAACTCAAACACTCTCCCATGACTTCAACCGTTACCTATTTAGGCGATCTTCGCACAGAAGCAACACACCTCTTCTCAGGTACCACCATCATCACTGATGCACCGCTGGATAACCAGGGTAAGGCAGAGGCATTCTCTCCAACTGACTTGTGCGCTACTTCACTGGCATCCTGCGCCATGACCATCATGGGCATCAGCGCCAGAAATCATGCATTGGACATGAACGGCGCCCGCGCCGAAGTAACCAAAGTCATGGCAGCAGATCCCAGGCGTATTGCCAGGGTAATCATCAAATTCGTGATGCCTAAAAACGATTATTCCGAAACCCAACGCAGCATACTCGAAAAAGCCGCCCGCACCTGCCCGGTGTCGTTTAGTCTGGCGGAAGGCGTGGAACAGGTGATGGAGTTTGAGTGGTAATATTCAATTTTTCAGATCACCACTAAGCCACTTAGGGCACTAAGGTTTCGCTTTCTTAGTGTCTCTTAGTGCCCTAGGTGGCTTAGTGGTAATATCTCTTAATCCCCTTACCTTTAGGCCACTAAATCGCTCCACATTATGCGGAAATTATCCCTGATCATTGGTCTGGCAAGCCTTTGTGTGTCTGTTTTTGCTCAGCCTAAGTCATCTCTACCCAAACCGAATTCCTCCTCGCCACTAAAATACGTCAACCCTTTTATAGGCACCGGCGGACACGGACATACCTATCCCGGAGCAACCGCTCCATTCGGGATGGTGCAATTGAGTCCGGATTCCAGGCTATCCATGCTGGATTGGGATGGTTGTTCCGGATATCACTACGCTGATTCCATTATCTATGGATTTTCCCATACCCATTTAAGCGGCACCGGTGTGGCAGATTATTGTGATATCCTGGTCATGCCCTTCATTGGTCCGGTAGTTTTGGATCCGTCAAAAAACGGCTCCTCTTTCCAGAAAAGTACCGAAAAAGCGGAGGCCGGATATTATAGTGTGGTGCTCGACAGGAACAATATTAAATGTGAGATGACCGCCACGGAGCGTGTAGGCGTACACCGTTATACTTTCCCTAAAAATGAGGAAAAAGGAGAAATCATGGTCGATTTGCGCCACAGAGATGAGGTGTTATCTTCCGGTATTTCCCTGGTGAACGATCATGAAATTGCCGGCTACCGGATCTCAAAATCCTGGGCTAAGGAGCAGCATGTTTACTTCGTAATGCGCTTTTCCCGCCCTTTTGCCAACAGTGTGTTGCTCGATATGAACAAAACACCCCGCGAAGCCAATCCTACGATTGACAGCAAATCCATTGTTGGCTTGCTGGATTTTTACAACGATAATACACCCCTGGTAATCACGGTGGGCATTTCCGGCACCAGTATTGAAGGCGCACGCAAGAACCTGGATGCCGAATGTAATCATTTCGATTTTGAACAGGTGAAAAAGGAAACCCAGGAAAAATGGGAGCAGCAGCTTTCCAAAATCCAGGTGGAAGGTGGCTCAGATGCCCAAAAAACCATTTTTTATACAGCTCTTTATCACACCTCTGTAGTACCCAACCTCTGGAGTGATGTAGATGGCGCCTACCGTGGTCGCGACAATAAAGTACATACCGCAAGCGGTGAAACGTACACCGTTTTTTCCCTTTGGGATACCTACCGGGCCTGCAATCCATTGTACACTATTCTGGAACCCCGGCGCACCAATCAATTTATCCAAACCTTCCTAAGGCAATATCAGGAAAGCGGCCTCCTGCCCGTTTGGGAACTGGCCGCCAATGAAACCGACTGCATGATTGGCAACCACTCCATCCCGGTCATTGCCGATGCCTGGGCCAAAGGTATACGTGGATACGATGGAGAACTGGCCCTGAAAGCCATGATGGCCAATGCCAACAGTGATCGTTACGGACTGCGCTGGTACCGGGAAATGGGCTTTGTGCCCAGCAATCGCGAAGCAGAATCGGTATCCAAAACCCTGGAATATGCGTTCGATGACTGGTGCATCAGTCAGATGGCCGCCCGACTCGACAAGCCTGATATTGCTTCCGAGTTTGCCCGCAGGGCGCAGTATTACAAAAACCTGTACGACCCAAGCACCGGATTCTTCCGCGCGCGCAGGGGAGCGTCCTGGCATTCTCCATTTGATCCTTTTGAGGTCAATTTCAATTACACGGAAGCCAATGCCTGGCAGTATCGTTTTGCCGCTCCGCAAGACATTACCGGATTAATGCTGCTATTGGGCGGCAAGGAACGTTTTGCCCAGCAATTGGATGCTCTGTTCACCGCCCAAACCAAAACCACCGGTCGCGATCAGGCCGATATTACCGGCCTGATTGGTCAGTACGTGCACGGCAATGAGCCGAGCCACCACATGGCATATCTCTACAATTACGTGGGCCAGCCCTGGAAAACCCAGCAGCGGGTGCGCCAGATCATGGATTCTATGTATTCAGATCAGCCCGATGGACTCAGCGGCAACGAAGACTGCGGCCAGATGTCGGCCTGGTTGGTATTGTCGGCCATGGGGATATATCCGGTGGTTCCGGGCAATCCGCAATACGCCATAGGCACACCCTGGTTTGAGCGCATGGTGCTTACCCTGGAAAACGGCAGTCAATTGGATATCCGGGCGCCAAAGGTGTCGGCTAAAAATTGTTATGTGAAAGGCGTACGGCTGAACGATCAGGCCTGGAGCAAATCCTGGATTTCGCACGATCAGCTGGTGCAGGGTGGCACCCTTGAATTTGACATGACCAATAACCCGGCGCAATGGGGTTCGGCGGAAAGCGATTGCCCGGTACAATTCATTCAGGATCGCCCGATCATTTCCTCTCCGTTTGTAAAAACAGGATCCACGGTGTTTAAAGACCGCACGGAAGTGGAGTTGGGCTGTGCAGATCCGGATGCCAAAATCCGGTACATGTTTGCCGATATCAGCGGCAAGGTGCAGTGGCGGGATTATCAAAATCCGGTAAAGGTGGACCGCAGCCAGCGGATGTTCATACACGCGGAGAAAGGCAACGATAAAAGCAATGCCGTTTTGGTGGAATTCCACCGGATACGCAGCGATCTGAAGGTGTTGAATTACAAGCATCCGTATTCCCCGCAGTACACAGCCGGTGGCAACGATGGTCTGGTAGACGGCGTTCGGGGCGGCGAGGACTTCCGTACCGGCGGCTGGCAGGGTTTTGAAGGCGAAAACCTGGATATGGTGATCGACCTGGGCCGGCAGCAGAAAGTGAGCAGGGTGAGTGCTAATTTTTTGCAGGACGAAAATTCCTGGATCTTTTTCCCAACCGCTTTGCAGGTAGAGGTGTCTGAGGATGGTAAATCCTTTACCCCTGCCGGCGAGCAACGCTGCGATATTTCCCCTTCAGCACTCGGCACCTTGCAGAAAGAACTTTCGGTTACGCTTGCAGGCAATACCCGGGCGCGTTATGTGCGTATTGTGGGCAAAAGTTTGGGCAAGTGTCCGGCCACGCACAAAGGTGCAGGATATGCGTGTTGGTTATTTACGGATGAGGTAACGGTGGAAAACTGATTACTGCATGAATCAATTTGTCATCAATGCTAGGTGGTGCGTGGTATTGCTATCCATTTGTCTGGCAAGCACCTCCTCCGCCCAAACATTCTCCAATGTATCTGCCCCTAATGAAAAGGGCTATACCATCCGGCTACAGCTTAATCCGGACGGGACAGCTGATTTTGCTTATCAGAAACCTGATAATGTGGTTTTTGCGTCCTACACTGGAACCTGGCAAAAGGTGCAGGATACGATCCGTTTTGAACTTTCCATGCAACTTGGCCAGTTCTACATGAAAGCCTGGGACGAGCAGGAAGTGTACATCAAGGTAGATTCACTCTTTGCAGAACGATTTCCTGTTGTGCGATTCCGATATGCAAATGGGGATTTCAGACGGCTTTCCTGTATTTCCCGAAAACAACGGTGCAAGCCAACAGGAGATCTGCATTTTCTGGCAGATCCCAGGCGATTTTCAAACCAAAAAGGGAAAGATTATTATGTATTGGAATTGCCTGTTATTGATCCCTTCAACAACGCCCCTCTGATATTTACGATTCCTTTTGGCTCCAATTCCACCTTTGTGGCCGATAGAAAAATGGCGTTTCAGGCTGTTTTACAACAAGGCTCCTTACAAACTGTGGGTACGCCGGTATTACAAACCGGGCATTTTAGTCTACAGTTAAGAGATTGAAAATAAGCTTGCTGTTGAGGCTGTCTCATAAGTCGCTTTTCTATTTTGACCACAGTTGTGCAGAGGGCACTTAAAGTGAGAGTCTCACTTTAAGTGCAGGGGGATCCAATTTCTTCCTAAAAGCTGGCGT
>DLXL01000161.1 GCA_003448025.1 Saprospirales bacterium
AGAAGCCATTAATGCCGCAACGCTGAATGGAGCCAGGGCTATGGAGTTGGAAACTGATTATGGCACCATTGCTGTCGGCAAAGTGGCAAATCTGATGATTACCCGACCAATGTTGTCACTTGCCGGACTTCCTTATGCTTTTGGCAGTAAGGTTGTTGAGCAAGTGGTAGTAGGAGGAAGGTTGAGGGAATGTGCTTAATGTGGGGAATGTAAGTTCACTGTTTTTGTTATGGTGGGGAATGTTGGATAAATGGTAGATAAGAAGCAAAAAATGGTGGTAATGAACGACAATAAAGGGTGTTAAATGCACGTTTCGGGGCGGTTTTTTGTTTGAATTGGTGTTAAATAAGCGGAATTGTTTACCTGCTAATAGGTCGGAACGCAATGGTTTGCCTACTTTTGCGCCCACTATGTCCAGGTGGGTTCAAAATCACTTAAAATATTAGTTTTGGACCAAAATGTTAAATATTTTGTCCAAAAACAGCATAAGTCAAGCGCACAGTGTCTTGACTTGGTGTTGTAAAACATTCATTTCCCAACGATCAATCCCGTATTTCGGTTTTTTCAATCATCCATCAACCTTTGTTAAAATTTTTCTACTGATGCACAGACTTCTAATCCCTTTGTTTGCGTGCCTTTTCCTGGGCGCACCTGCGCTCTTACGCGCGCAAACCCCTCATGAAATCAAATACCTGCCTTTCGATCCTAAACAGATTAAACTGACCCCCTCAGGTTCTGAAGCACCTTGCGGCAATGCTGGGACTTACACCTTCGGACAGTTTTTGGGTTCGAGTAATGACCCCTCTCCATCTCCTATCTTTCTTTGCTTTGGAGATTCACTTGAAGTGATTCATAATGGCGATGCGGACCTGAGTGGTGATCCACAGGTTGGAACTACACCTGGTATAGCGTATGCATTTTATACTTGCCCTCCAACGGTAACCGGACCAACACTTCAGGATGTTGCTACTATCCCTGGTCCGGGCGATCCCTGTGTGCTGGCCGGCTCCGCAACCGGGCTGTATATTACCCAAGCGGTGCCGAATGGCGGCAGCACCTGGTTTTTCAACAGCGGAACCCTGCAAAACACCTTTAATATGGGGCAGCCGATGTCGGTTTTCTTTGCTCCTATTACAGTCGATGATTTTGCCAACAATAATTATGAATCCGCTCAGGTTGGATTCCCTCCGGGCCCTTGTATTGCGGTCAATACAGCAGCTGCTTTTGAAGTAATTTATCTGAACGAAATTACCGCTACAGGCATTTCCAATAATTTTGGCAATGATTGCCTCGGCCGTTTTACGGTTCGTGGTGGCTTCCCACAATATGCTCCGGGCACAGCAGTGTATGATATTGATATTTTCCTGACTTCCAATCCAAATGTCAAGGCTGTAGTCCACACCTCTGCTTCTAATCTGTTTCACTTGTCAAGTGTTGCATTTTCAGTGCCACAAGCAGGGAATTATACTGTAGTAATTTCAGATGGTAAAAGCTGCCCGGCTACTTTTACCATTGATATGAACGTGTGTGACCCTTCCGATAATGTAACTCTGACATTCCCGGATACCATCGTGCCTCCGGGGGGCACCGTTTGTATACCAGTAACTGTTCAAAATTTTGCAATTCTTTCCGGGTCTTTCTCCATAACCTGGGATGAAACTGTTTTGGATTATATCGATTTGCAAAATGTAAACCCGGTGATCGATACCGTGTTTAGCCAGGCTGCAAACCTGAATACCCAACAAACCAGCCTTGGTTTTCTGGGGGTTCAGATTTTCAATAACGTGAACCCAACAACCATCCTTATTCCAGACGGCAGCACCTTATTCGAAATTTGCTTTACGGCCATTGGAGGATTGGGGGATTGTTCCGGACTAGGGGTTATTAACAACCCAACAGGTATTGCTCTGGAGGATGAAATGGGGCAAAATCTGGCCCTTACAGTAGATACCGGTCAGGTATGTATCGCTTTCCAGCCGCTTAGTTTCGCTGTTGCGATCACAGATACCACCTGCCTCGGAGAAGCTTTGCTGACCATTACTCCTGCCGGAGGTGTTCCGCCATTCGATATTACCGTAGCAGAAAATGCACCAACCGGCCCAACATATTCTGATTTTGGCCTCAACCCTGGTGAGAGTTTCCAGGTGCAAAATGTTGGAAGCACCAACAATACGCCGGTATCCTATGATATCTGTGTCATTGATAATAATGGCGCCGGAGCAACTCAATGTACTACCATTGTGGTAAACATACCACGATTGGGCGCACAAATTAATTTTGCTCAGGAACCCCTATGCAATGGCCAAAGCACTGGTATTATTAGTGCAGTAGTGCTTAAAGGCGGAGTAACCGTGAACAACCCGGGTACTAACTATACTTACATGTGGGCGCCTGCAGCGCTGACTGTTCAGAACAGCCAGGTGCAAAACGGTGTGCCTGCAGGGCTCTATACGGTTACCGTAACTGACCTCAGTACCGGTTGCTCTGAAGTTGCTTCC
The DNA here is from genome assembly GCA_003448025.1 of Saprospirales bacterium. Classification (GTDB taxonomy): domain Bacteria; phylum Bacteroidota; class Bacteroidia; order Chitinophagales; family Saprospiraceae; genus M3007. Next base: position 2,499 of record DLXL01000161.1, read on the forward strand.
GGCACATTAGGCCAACCAGCCCCCTTAAGTTCCAATAGCGTTGTGGTCAATCCAGCCTCCTGCTCCGGAATTTGTGATGGTATCATTACCTATGAAGCGGAAGGTGGTGTGCCATTTCCCGGACCTGCTTACCAATATGCCTGGGAAAACCTTACCAATAATACTTCTGCTGGATCAGGTACAGACAACCCAATTGTGCTCGCAGGTGTATGTGCCGGAGATTACCAAATCACTTTTACCGACTCCAGGGGTTGTACGGCTACTGAAGTTGTAACGGTGACTGATTTACGCGAATTGGGTATAAATCAAAATGTTATCCAAAGCGTATCCTGCTTCGGTGGAAATAATGGCGCAATCACGCTCTCCGTTACGGAAACGGTACCTACCGGAAATGCATACACCGTTACCTGGACACCCGCTGGCGGAAATGCAGGTGGTACAAGCCCTAATTTTGCCTATAGTGGCTTGACGGCAGGTACCTATGTCTTCAATGCCGTTGACAACCTGGGTTGTGGCGTTAGCGATACCATAACGATAACCCAACCTGCCCAACTTCGAATTGACAGTCTTGGTCAATCCAATCCAATTTGCGCTCAGCCTAATAGTGGTTCCATTGCCATTAATGCGGCAGGTGGTACGGGCTTCGGTACATATATCTTCAATTGGAGTCCTCCGGCCACCAATGTTCAGAATCCAAGCGGTTTGCCATTCGGTATTTATACAGTAACAGTCACCGATGCAAATAACTGCTCGGTGACTCGCACTTTCAACCTGTTGGAACCAACACCGCCAACCATTAGTGTGGCCCAAACTCCGCTAAAATGTGGTGGCGACGGCGTACTGACTGCATCCTCTCCATCAGGACTTATTTATGTTTGGAAAGATATCAACGGCGTGGTCATTGATTCTACACAAACCATCGATAGTTTGGTTGGAGGTGATTATGTTATTTGCGTTACAGATCCCGGAGGCTGTTTTGGCATGGATACCGTGACGCTTGCAGGAGTGACTCCAATGTCGTTTAGCGATACCACGCTGACACAACCAATATGTAACGGACTATCTAATGGTGTCATTGCCATTGGAGTCCAGGACGGTCAACCTCCATACACCAGCTATGCCTGGACACCACAAACACCGCCCTTGCCAAACTCTTCGGTTATATTCAGCTTGCAGGCAGGTACATATACCGTTACGGTGACCGATAATGTAGGCTGTACGCTGGTTGGAACTTTTCAGCTGGATGAACCACCGGCAATTGTTAATACTTTCAGTGCAGCAGTTACCGGGAGGGTTTCCTGTTTTGGTGTTTGTGACGGCGAGGCTACGCCAATTGTACAGTACAACAGCACCCCGCCTTCAGGAGGTATATTTATCTTTCAGTGGAGTGATGGATCATCGGATTCATTGCGGAATACGCTGTGTGCAGGCCTCAACTTTGTGACTATTACCGATGGTAACAACTGTTTTGTGGTGGATACCATTGATATTACTTCCCCTCCTCAAATTTCTGGTGCCACCTCAACCACTGATGCACTTTGCTTCGGTGATGATACAGGTACGGCATCTGTAAT
>DLXL01000323.1 GCA_003448025.1 Saprospirales bacterium
CTTAAGTGCCTTAGTGGTGAAAAACCTTCGCGCTCTTTGCGTACTTCGCGGTGAAACCCCTTCGTGCCTTAAGTGCCTTAGTGGTCTCTCTTATCGTACTTCGCGGTGAACAACAATTTCGCCACCCCACGCCAAAACAACGCTCTGATTCTCCCCAATCTGGGTAGTTTTCTCATTTTTGCCTTTAATAAATACTACACATGACAAAACGCTCCGCCTTTCTGCTCGCCCTGGGCCTCACCGCCACCCTGGGGCTTTATTTCGTTCCACGCCTCTGGCAACCGGAAAAAGAAAAACACCGGCCTTCCGAAGCAGGCATGGCTTTTCTGCAATGGGGCATGGCCCGCCTGTTCCCGGATGGTCAATTCCATACCGAAAAATACGCCGAAGCCATGGATCAAATGCGCCTGGAAGCCCAGTTACGCGGCGACCGCAGTCCTTCCTGGGAAGCTCTGGGGCCCAAAAACATCGGCGGACGAACCCTTTGCATGGCCGTAAACCCGCTGGATACCAATGAGATTTGGCTGGGTAGCGCCTCCGGCGGCCTTTGGAAAACCACTACAGCCGGACTGGGCGCCAATGCCTGGCAATATGTGGAAACCGGATTTCCGGTGCTGGGCGTGGGTGCTATTGCCATGAACCCCTCCAACCCGAACGAAATGTACGTGGGCACCGGCGAAGTCTATAATGTGGAAAACTCCGCGCCGAACGTAGCCATCCGCGTGACCCGCGGCACTTACGGCATCGGTATTCTGAAAACCACAAATGGCGGCCAAACCTGGACCAAATGCCTGGACTGGAGCTATGGTCAGCTGCGGGGCGTGCAGGAAATCCGGATCAATCCACTTCGGCCCGCCACGGTGCTGGCAGCCACCACCGAAGGCTTGCTGCGCAGCTGGGACGCCGGCGCTACCTGGCATACCATCCACAATAAACGAATGGCCGTAGACCTGCACTACGATCCCTCTGATACCACCCGTATTTTCGTGACCCACGGCTCGCTCGACGATCAGGATGTGAGCGGGGTGTATCGATCCTTGAATAGTGGCGCCAATTTTGTGAAACTTGGCGCCGGGTTACCAGCTACCTATTCCGGCAAAACGCTTCTGGCTATTGCCCCCTCCAATCCGTCAATCATCTTTGCCTCCGTAGGTGAAGCTTTCGCGCAAGCCGGTTTGTACAAATCTGTCAATGGCGGTAATTCCTGGATAAAAGTCAATTCCACCGATGTCTGCAAATACCAGGGTTGGTATTCCCATGATATTGCCATAAACCCTACCGATCCCAACACCTTCGTTTGGGTAGGTATTGATGCCTGGAAATCAGTAAACGGTGGTACCAGTGTGGCACAAAAAAGCTATTGGTACAAATGGAATTTCGGCTACGTGCCGGCTGGCAGCTCCGAAGGTCCGCCGGATTATGTGCACGCGGATATTCACGGTGTATATTATCCCACCAGTGATCCGAATAAGGTGTATGCGATTTCCGATGGTGGTCTGTTCGTTTCTTACGACAATGGAGAAACCTGGGCAGGCCGCAATGGCGGTTATCAGACCCAGCAGTTCTACGCCAATCTGGGTAGCTCCACGACCAATTCTGAGCTGGCCATTGGCGGGATGCAGGACAACAGCACGGCTATTTACCTGGGCGATCCCTCCTGGACCCGCGTGTTGGGTGGCGATGGCGAATGTGCAGCCGTTAACCCGCAGAATGATCAGATTATGTACGGTTCTTCCCAATACCTGAACATGTACAAGAGCGAAGACGGCGGACAAAGCTGGTTTGGCATCGGCAATGAGATCACCGGAAATGCGGCTTTCAACGGTCCTTTTGAAATAGCACCCTCCAACCCGGATATCATGTACGCAGGCGCGCAGGCGCTTTGGCGCTCAGACGATGGCGGTAATAGCTGGAACCCTGTGACGGATATTGTTGCCGATGGCGATGTCATCCTGACCATCGTGATTCATCCGGAAAACCCGGATTTGGTTTACCTCAGTACGGCGCCAAGCACCACCAATCAGGCCCGGGTGTACAAAGTGGACGCTTCTGATGGCTCCGTTACACCATTAACCGGCCTGCCCAACCGGGTTTGTATGGATCTGATATTGCATCCGGAGGAGCCGGAGGTGGTGTATGCCGTGCTGGCAGGTTTCAACGCCCAGCACGTTTGGCGCAGCACAGATGCCGGACTGGGTTGGGAAGCCATCGACAACGGACTTCCTGACGTGCCCACCAATTCCATGGTGATCGACCCGGTAACCGGCCATTTTTATGTGGGCAACGACCTCGGTGTTTGGCATTCTGCCAACGAGGGCGAATCCTGGGAACTTTACTCTGCAGAAGCGCCCAATGCCATGCTGGCCATGCACCTGAGCATTGCGCCGGGCAACAAACTCCGCGTAGCCACCTACGGCCTGGGCGTTTGGCAAACAGATCTGGCAGAAGCCACCAGTGCAAAGGATCCGGTGGCCACTATTTCCATGGAAAAACTGCGTCCAAACCCGGCTTCAGGCCAAACCGTCATGGAGTTCAGTCTGAAAACAACAGCCAACATCAATATCCGTGTGTTGGATATGCAGGGCAAAACGGTTTGGCAACAGAATGCCTACTATCCTGCCGGAGTACACTCCCGCAACATTCCTTTGCATGACATTCCTGCCGGCGTATATGCAGTAGTGCTGGAAACCGGGAAGACAAAGGCGGCAAAGACTTTAGTGATAAGGCGATAAGACTGAGACACGAAGGTGCTGTTGCGACTGTAGGGAAACAGCAGCAGAACATAGTAGTGAACACAGCACCTTTGTGTATCAATCTAATAGGCTGTGGTAACACCAAAGTCCACTACCTCAAATTGTCAGACATCGCCATTGTCAGTACCAACAATACCTGTTCCTCCTCCGGACTCAGGTTACGCAACAGTCCAACCGCACGAGGAATAGGTGAAACCGCACGATCCAGATTAGTCAGGGTAGCACTCTCTCCCTGACCTATGATTACCGGCCATTGACGCAAATCAGCGTCCAGGTTCAGTTTAGCCAGCATTTTTCCATGACGTTCAGAAGAAAGCAACATACCATCCACCAATACGGCATACGGATCGCCGTTTAGCCATATCTCGGTTTCCTTGCCTTTTTTGCGCAGAATAAGTTCTCTATCTTCTAAACGTACCACAACCGCAGCCATTTTTCCACTTTTTTGTCCGGCAAAATAGGCAACCGGCTCCTGGTAAATGGTTTGATACACTCCTTCGAATACCCCATCACGCCAACCGGCTTTTTTCAGGATCTTGGGTTTTCCGGAAAGGTGCGTCAGCGTCTCCGTATTAAGCGGCAATGGAGCATTCGCCATACGAATACGGTTGCGCGTGCGGAGTTTTTGAATCAGTTCACGCCATGCCCGCGAAGCCGGATTGAACGCCAAACCGCTCAAAACATTCGCCACGAAATAGAACAATCCCGTTATAAACAATCCCAGCATCAGGACCGAGAACAACAAACTAATCAATGCACGCATATTTTTTTATGGCAAAATTAAGTATAATTCAGGGGGTGAAAAGCCGAAATGCCGACGTACAGGTTAAATTCATGGATAAAATACCCGGTTTTTTTAACTTTCTTCCGGCTTAATAGATTCTTTGCCTACTTTTGCCGCCGTTTTTTACAAACTTTCACGTCAAAACAATATAATAGAGATGGAGTCTCTGGTTTATTTACTTCCGATTTTCGGTGTCGTGGGTCTTGTGTATATGTTCTTCCTGCAAAAGTGGGTAGCCAAACAAGACGCCGGCGACGATAAGATGCAAGGCATCGCCAAGCACATTGCAGAAGGTGCCATGGCATTTCTAAAAGCCGAATACCGTATCCTCGGTATTTATGTGGTGGTTGCAGGCATCCTCCTCGGATGGCTCAGCACCCAGGCCGATACCAGTCACCCGCTGATCGTGGTGGCTTTTGTAATTGGTGCATTTTTCTCTGCACTGGCCGGCAACCTCGGTATGCGTGTGGCTACCAAAGCCAACGTGCGCACCACCCAGGCTGCACGAACCAGCCTGCCACAAGCTTTGAAAGTATCTTTCAACGGCGGTTCCGTGATGGGTCTTGGTGTAGCTGGTCTGGCTGTACTTGGCCTGAGCGCTTTGTTCGCTTTGTTCTTCATATACTTCATGAATGGCTCCTACGCCAACGGTGGCACCGCTGTCATGACCCGTGTATTGGAAGTACTCGCTGGTTTCTCCCTGGGTGCTGAATCCATCGCACTCTTCGCTCGCGTAGGTGGTGGTATCTATACCAAAGCAGCCGACGTTGGCGCTGACCTTGTAGGTAAGGTAGAAGCCGGAATTCCGGAAGACGATCCGCGCAACCCAGCCACTATTGCCGACAACGTAGGCGATAACGTGGGCGACGTAGCCGGTATGGGCGCCGACCTGTTCGGTTCTTATGTAGCTACCGTACTGGCGGCTATGGTACTCGGCAACTCGGTGATCCGCGACTCTGGCGGTATTCAGGACAACTTCGGCGGTATGGGTCCTATCCTGTTGCCGATTATGATTGCCGGCCTGGGTATCCTGTTCTCCATTATTGGCATGTGGCTGGTAAAGGTAAAAGAAGGTGAAGAAGCTGATGCCGCTACCGTGCAGCGCGCACTGAACACCGGCAACTGGGTGAGCATCATCCTCACGGCTGCTGTTTGCTTCCCGGTAATCAAATGGATGCTCCCAGAAACCATGACCATGCGCTTCTTTGGTCAGGGCTCTCAGGAAATTTCCAGCACCAATGTATTCAATGCCACTATGGTAGGTCTTATCGTGGGTGCGTTGATCTCTGCTATTACTGAATATTACACTGGTTTGGGTAAAAAGCCGGTGATGGATATTGTTCGTCAGTCAGGCACCGGCCATGCCACTAACGTAATTGCAGGTCTGGCTACCGGTATGATGTCTACCTGGATGCCGATCGTGATGTTCTCCGGCGCTATCTGGGGTGCATACGAACTCGCAGGCTTCTACGGTGTGGCTATCGCCGCTTCAGCGATGATGGCCACCACGGCCATGCAGCTGGCCATCGACGCGTTCGGTCCAATTGCCGACAACGCTGGTGGTATTGCCGAAATGAGCGAACTTCCTAAAGAAGTGCGCAACCGCACCGACGTACTCGACTCCGTGGGTAACACCACAGCAGCTATCGGCAAAGGTTTTGCGATCGCTTCTGCAGCCTTGACTGCACTGGCACTTTTCGCTGCCTACGTGGATTTCACGGGTATCGAAGGTATTAACATCTTTAAAGCAAAAGTATTGGCTGCCCTGTTTTTGGGTGGCATGATTCCGGTGGTGTTCAGCGCCTTCGCCATGCAGAGCGTGGGTAAAGCGGCTATGGACATGGTACAGGAGGTTCGTCGTCAGTTCCGCGAAATTCCGGGACTGCTGGAAGGTACCGGCAAAGCGGAATACGGCAAGTGTGTGGAAATCTCTACCAAGGCTGCACTGCGCGAAATGCTGGCACCGGGCCTTATCACCATCATCACTCCTATCCTCGTGGGCTTCATCATGGGCCCAGAGGCATTGGGTGGTTACATGGCCGGCGTTACCGTGAGCGGTGTTATGTGGGCTATCTTCCAGTCCAACGCCGGTGGTGCTTGGGATAATGCGAAGAAATCTTTCGAAAAAGGCGTGGAAATCAACGGCCAGATGTACTATAAAGGCTCTGAGCCACACAAAGCAGCGGTAACAGGCGACACCGTAGGTGACCCATTCAAAGACACCTCTGGTCCGTCTATGAACATTTTGATCAAACTCACTTGTCTCGTTGGCTTGGCTATTGCTCCGATCCTCGGCAACCATGGTTCCAGCTCTACCAGCCGCGACAACATCAAAATGGAAATTCGCGACAGCCGCTATCCACAGGGCATGTCTGCTCCAACCCGCCCATCAATGGGTCAGCCTGCCGGATCCGGCGCTCAAGGGGCTACCGGCATTCAACAGCAGGGTGCAGCTAATGGACAACAAGGACAAAATGGTCCGGGCCTTACTCCTGGCGGCATTTCCAGAACTCCAACACCTGAACAGCGTGCAGAAATGGAAAAAATCATGGAAGCGCGCCGTAAACAACAACAGCAAGGCAATCAGCCTACTGTTTTGGATCGGAATCAGAAGAAGCCGAATTAAGTGAGGTTTATGAGGTTTATGGGGTTTATGGGTTTATGGGGTTGAAATTGATTAAAAAAAGCCCCGGATGCATGATGTGTCCGGGGCTTTTTTCGTAGGTGCTTATTCAATGGCTGTGTTTACACAAAGGTTCAATGCTAAGCTTGTTATTAGCCCTCGTAGGTTTTCAGAACTTACGGTATGTACACAAGAATCTTATCTCCGCACCAATCCCATGCTCAGGCCCCCGCCGTCTGCGAGGCAAGCCCGACCGAAGGGGGTAGGGGGCGGAGGGAGCGCCTTCTTTTTAACC
>DLXL01000396.1:0-1021 GCA_003448025.1 Saprospirales bacterium
AAACAGGAGCAACCCTGAAAAATCTGGGATGACTCATGTTTGTGACTTAGTATTTTATACCTGTACCTTTGCGCCCGTTTTATCCGGAACCCTGTTATGTTTCATAAGCTGTCTGATCGAGCACTGCTTTCCATTGGAGTGATACTATGCGTAATAGCAGCATGGTGTACGATTGGGTACCATCATCCGGATGAGCACTTTCAAATATGGGAATTTGCCCATTACAAACTTGGGCGGATTCCGGCAAGCGAGTTGGCCTGGGAATTTCCGGCTCAAATGCGTCCGGGGCTGCAGCCTTTCATGGCATATTCCGTAATCCGTTTTTTTGAATGGATGGGCCTGCCCAACCCTTTTATTCAGGTGTTCTTTATGCGTCTGGTATGTGGCCTTGCCGCTTTATGGGTTTATTGGAAGTGGACGCAGTGGCTTGCCCATGATTTGGAGGATCCGGAAGCATTACGCTGGATGCGCCTGGGAATCCTGTTTTTTTGGCTCATGCCTTATCTGAACGTTCGGTTTTCTTCAGAAAACACCTCTGCTATTTGCTTTTTTGGAGGATTATTGGTCTTGGTCAAATCATTGGACAAACCACGGGCACTGCAATTGATCACAGCTGGACTTCTTCTGGGTTTATCTTTCTTTTTTCGATTTCAAATAGCATTTGCTACAATCGGTTTGGGAGCCTGGTTAATATGGGTAAAGCGCCCCGGGTTTCATACCTGGCTATGGTTGTTCCTGGGTGGTTTAATGGCTACCGGCATAGGTTTAGCTACAGATGTTTGGTTGTACGGGAAGTGGGTATTCGCCCCGTACAATTACTTCTTCTCCAATATAGTGGAAGGGAAAGCCGCCACTTTCGGAGTGGAGCCTTTCTGGTGGTATATCACAGAATTGCCTGTCGCTTTTTTGCCTCCACTTAGTATATGGTTGTTGTTACTGGCAGGTTATGGACTTTTTCATAGGCCTGTGCATGTATTTAGCTGGTGTCTAATTCCTTTTGTACTGGCCCATTCATTGGTAG
>DLXL01000396.1:1214-6486 GCA_003448025.1 Saprospirales bacterium
ATCTTTTTCTTCCTGGCGGCAGTGGGTTGGAAAGAGATCAGCACAAGACGAACCTTTTCAATGGGATGGACCCGGTTTTTCCGCTTCCTGATTTTCGTGAACATGGTTGTTTTGATTTTTAGAATGCTTACACCGGCAAAAGAACTGACCGTATATGCAAGGTATCTATGGAATTGGGGGAAAAACCATCCGGAATCTACGGTTTATTTTGTCATGAACGAGCCCAGGAAGAACTTTCCGCTTAACATGCCTTTTTACAAGTTCCCAAACCAACAGCAGTTGACGTGGTATACTGACCCGCTTTTCATGAATGATACTTTAGCCCTAAAAAGCGGAGATCTGTTCTTCTTTACTGAAGTATCGAATCCAGTACCACAGGCGCCCCCGGGATTCCAAATGAAGCGGGTGTTTCATTATTATCCGGATTGGATTCGCAAGTTCAATGCAAATGACTGGCAATCCAGAACCAGAATTTATGAGGCCTATGAAATCCAGCCGCTCAGGTAATTCCAATCTGCTCTCGCAACCTTTTGAAATAGCCCGGAACCTGTAACATCCGGCTGCCATACCACGAGAATAATTCGCCATCCACCAAAAGGACTTTGGCTGCCGGGCAAAGGTGCTGCAATGCATCAATATGTTTTTCTGCAAAAGGGAAAGGTTCGGAAGAAAGCAAAATGACTTCCGGATTTGCAGCCAATATTTGTTCTTCGGTAACTTCCGGGTATCGCACTAAGTGCTGAAAAACGTTTTCAAACCCGGCAATTTCAAGCATTTGGTCAATATAAGTTGTGCCTCCTGCCGCCATGTAAGGCTTATACCAGATCAGGTAGGCTGCTTTACGTTTGGGAATCCGAACAGGTAAATTGGCGAAAGCGTTTTCAACATCTTCCATAATAGATTGGGCCTCCATTGGCCTTCCGGTAATTTCGCCTACCTGATGCATCATCTGGAGTGCATCCTGAAACCGGATAATATCGCTCATCCAAACAGGGAATTGCGTTTGCAGTGCCTGAATTTGCTGTATATCGTTCTCTTCCTTATTCCCGATAATTAAATCAGGATTAAGGGCCTGTATGACAGAAAGATTCAGGGTTTTAGTCCCCCCTACCCTTGTTTTTTCCTGAAACCAACGCTTTGGATGAATACAAAATTTGGTGATACCTATCACTTCATTGTCAAGCCCTAAATCAGCTAAAAACTCTGTCTGTGACGGTACCAGAGAGATGATCCTCTTTGGCGGCCAAACCGGGAGTTCAACCACACGTTGCATCTGATCGGTAAATATCCTCAACGGGTTCATAATACAGGTTTGCCAGGATTTGTCTGGATGCATTTACGCCTCCAATTGGTTGTACAAACAGGCATATAGCCCCATCCATCCAAATCCCAGGGTATTCAAAGTGCCATGCCAGTATTTCATATTGGGAATGGTAATCCAGTCAATAGGTATCTGAAATCGTAGTGCATATAGGAATGCCAGAAAAATGCCAACGCCCAAACTCCCTGTTGCTCCCAGTAACAATGTTCGACGGAGAAGTAAACAATCCTTCTGTAGCGCCCAAGACGACAATTGATATATCAGCAGGCCTGCATACCCCAAAAAAAAGAGTGCCGAACATTGCTCCCAAACCGGATCAAATCCCAGCCTGGTCAGCGTTATGCCCAGCGCCACGAATGGCATGCCGATTAAACTGCAAATCCCTAAAACCCTGATTAGGCGATTCTTTTCTTTACTAACCACTGAAAAGACCATAGTGCTGGCAACAAAACCGGCAAGATGAAAATGCGCTGATGTTAAAATAACAATAACCGGGTCAAAGTCTAGCGGACTGTACTCCAGCAAATGAAATAGCGCCCAAATTCCGCCGGTAAACCAATATCCTAAAGCAAATAACCTTACCCAACCAACCAACGGACGTTCCACTACACTAAGTAGTTGTACCAGTGCTGTCCAAACATTCCATGCCGCAAAAGTCAAATATGGCACTGCCAGCCACCAGGGACCACTGAGGGGCAGGGAAATGGCAAAAAGAGCTGCAATAAGTACATACCACCCTGGAACGCCCACTTGTAAAATCTTTAATGCCATTGGCGCCAGGACTACAGCAGCAAAAGCAACCAAAAACGACTCCCAACGATCTCTAACCACAGGAAGCCCAAGGTAAAGTGCCAGCAACGCACCGGCTGAAAGAGTAAAAATGATGGATAAGTAGGGCCTCATAACCCGTTTTTTGTTTTGGCTTCAACAAAAGCCAGCATAGCTGCCTTGGATTCTGTAACAAATTTCCGCTGATACATACGCGCTAAAGGATAGCCAAGACGTGTCATCCAAAATCGCGGTCTGGAAAAAGCCTTTATCTCATAATGAACGGTGCCATCCGGCAGTTTTTCAACTTTGAACAACTCCTCTCCCATCTCTACATGTCCGGGTAAAGTGCCATACGCAAAGCCAAAGCTGTTTTCGGTATCTATGGTGTAAACAATTCTGCAGGAGTTGATCCACCACCAGCCCAATACGCGGGCTTGCATAACCACCACTACATTTTCCTGTATAGGAGCCGGTTGCGGGTAAATTCGGGTCCAATCTTCCGGGAACATTTGCCACGCCCTGATGGCCTGCCTGGCAGCCTCCCAAACTGCTTCACCCTGACCCAACACCTGAACGTTATAGTCGTTGTCGAATCCGGATACTTTGTCCACCAGCCGGGTTTGACCAACTTGAATATAACTATAAGGGAGTGTGGACTCCTTTTGAAGAAATGCCTGCAGGGTATGTGTATTGGGTGGGTAGAACATGCGCTTAACCTTTTTTAAAGGCGGCTATGGCATTTTTGCTGAAATCAGACAGGGATAAGCGTCCACTGATAGCCGCTCTTTCGGTCAGCAGGGTATCCCAGTGCTCTGTGCCTTGCCAGAAGATCTTCTTCAGTTCTGCCAGGGCCTCCGGACTGTAACTGCAAAGCGTTTGGCAAAAATGATCCAGATATGCATCCAGTTGTTCAACCGTTTCAAAGGATTCCTGATATAGACCCTTTTCCTTACCCCAGTCTGCAGTTCGCCATTCTGCGGGGGTGAGTGCAAGTTGGGAAAAAGCGGCCGAACCTACTTTTCGTTCTACCGCGGGGCCGATAACAAACGGACCAAAGCCCACAGCCAGCTCACTCAGTCTGAATGAGGCCCATTTTGAAGCAAAACAAATGTCTGTAGCAGAGGCCAGACCAACTCCCCCGCCAACAGCTTTTCCATGAATTCTGCCTACCACAATCTTGGAGCATTTGCGCATGGCATTAATGACATTCCCAAAGCCGGAGAAGAAGGTTTGACCTGTGTCAAAATCCTGAATACCGGCCAGTTCATCAAAACTTGCCCCTGCACAAAAGGTATTGTGCTCTGCACTGCGCAAAACAACCAACTTTACTTCCGTGTTTTCTCCGGCTTTTTTGAAAGCCTCGGTGAGCTCGGAAAGCAATTTACTGGGTAGTGAATTATGATTGGGATGATAGAAAATGATGTGGGCGACGCCATTGGTGGTGAGATCTGTACGGACGTAGCCTTGCTGCGTAATATCCATGGTTGTTGTTTGATTAGGTGTTGTGGGGGGCAAAAATATCAAGAAGTGCAGGCTCCAGGGTTGGATATTGGAAGGTAAATCCGGCCTTAAGCAATTTTTCTGCAGATACCCGGTTGCTATAGAGAATGACAGCTGACATTTCTCCAAAAATCAGCTTCAATGCTAAAGAAGGCGCCGGCAAACTTATTGCGGGACGATGCATGGCTTTGATCGTTTGTTGTACCAGGGTTTTACCGCGCACCGGCTCTGGGGCCACAAGATTATAGGCTCCCTCCACTGCTGGGTTTTCCAATGCCCAGATGAAGGCATTACATACATCATCTCTGTGAATCCAGGACCACCACGCCTGACCATCTCCAAAATAGGCGCCAATGCCAAATTTTATGGGCAAGATGATTTCTTTCAATGCACCACCTTCTTTTGCCAGCACTACGCCAATCCGGAACCTCACGGTACGGATTCCCAATTGCTGAAATTTTGCAACTGGCAACTCCCATTGCCGGCAACAGTCAACCATAAAACTTTGGTCCACCGGCTCGCTGTCTTCCAGCATCCATTGTTCGCCTGAATTGCCATAATACCCAATTGCTGAAGCTGAAAGATATACTTTTGGAGGCTCCGGGAGGTATTGAATCTGTTCGAATAGCACTTCAGCTGCTTTTACCCGGCTTTCAATTAATTCTTTTTTTCGTGCGGAAGTCCAACGCCCGTCTGCTATTCCCGCTCCTGCCAGATTGATGATAGCGGAAACGCCTGTCAGGGCATTTGCATCCATTTTGCCGGCTACAGGATCCCAAAAATATTGATCCTCTTTGTGTGGGTTACGGGTAAGGGTTCGCACTTTCCAGCCTTTGGCTGACAGCATGGATTCTAAACGGCTTCCTATCAAGCCTGTGCCTCCTGCAAGGAGTATGGTTTTGTTCGACATTTCTAAAAGCAGCTGTAACAAACTACTATCACACAAACAGCAGCCGGAGTCCAGGGTTCAATGAAACCCGGATTGAAATGTATTTAATAAGGAAAAGACTGAGTTTGCCTGAAGCCCCAGCATGTTGCCAACCTCCCGAAAAATGAATTCCGGGGTTGCATGCTCCTCCCGCAATGCTTTGAGCGCGGCAGAACCGGCCGATTTAGACAATTTGAGCCCGTCAGGCCCGGTTAGAAGCGGGTGGTGCAGAAATCGGGTTTTTTCAAAGGACTTTTCTCCCAAACATTGAGCCAGGTATAGTTGGGCCAAAGAAGAGGTTTCCAGATCAGAACCGCGAATCAGGTGGGTAATGCCCATTTCCAGATCATCAGCCAAACTGGCAATTTGGTAGGCAGGAATGCCGTCTCGGCGTCTGACCACAAAATCCGGCATTGGAAAGCCGGCAGGTGTAATAATCCTCCAGGCTACATCAGGCTGGTCCAACGCAAGTCCTTGTTTTCGGAATTCCACCGGATAATGCCCACCATAAGGCTCCAACTCGCGACGGGATTTCCGGCAGGCATAGAGTAAATTCCGCTCACGAAGCCTGCCTAGTAAGGATTCATACAGGGTCATCCGTTCTGGATCTGATTGAAATACGGGCTCATGGTCAAAATCAAGTTGAAGCCATTGCAATGTATCAAACACATCCTGCACATAATCAGGCCTTTTCCGGTCGGCATCAAGATCATCGATCCGCAAAAAAAGCGAAGTGGAGAAGGAGGTTATTC
>DLXL01000396.1:6684-11062 GCA_003448025.1 Saprospirales bacterium
GCATGTAAAAAACCGGAAGGTGTGGGCGCCATCCGGAGTCGGCTTCCCTTACCTATGGTTGTTGTAAATGCATTGAACTGCTGCTTAAATGACTCCATTAAGCAATAAAGTGATCAATGATATCCGGCTGTTGGCTATCACCATCGTCTTCCAGGATTTTGGCGGAATCAGCAAAAGCAAAAAATTGGGCTACCGCCATGGCTGGAGCGGTATACAAAATACCAATACCGCACAACAAGAGCCCTAAACCAGCAATGATTCCGGAAAGGACTATAAAAATGATTAATGAAACCCAATTGCGAGACACAAGTTTTCTGCTGGCAGCAAGCGCTTCAGAGGGGGTGATTTCGAAAAACCATACAAGATTGAGCGCCCAGGTAAATAACACACCAACAATAATTGCACCTAAAGCTATAAGCATGGTTCCAATCCAGAAAAAACCCATATCCACCGACTCCTCGAAACCAGTTATATCATCAAAAAATGGATATTCGTCAATGATGCCTGAAAACCAATCAAACATCCCGGCCTGATACCAAAGGATTAACCCAGGCACCATAGCTGCCGTAATGATTAATGCCGAAAGTATATAGGTAACTACCAATGGGCCAATCCGGTTAAATCCTTTAAAAAATTCAGCAAAATCAACCCGGTTCTCTTTCACTGCGGCATAAGTAAATTGAGCGTATCCAATTTGAAGTGCCGGAGCAATGATGATACTAATAAAAACACCGGCAATAGGAATTAATTGAACAAAAAAACTGATGACTCCTGAAACCAGCATGAAACCAAGCAACATGCCGAAGTTTTTGTTCATAAAGTCAAATCCCTGAGAGATATAATCGCCCAGACGAAAGTTAACAGGCGCCTCATTCAATACTCGTTGAAGTCGGCTTGAAGAAAGACTCATAAGATAGGATTGGGTTTATGAGCGATTGGACACGCTCTAAGTGTTTTGGCTGTATTGCCTTGGCAAAGATGAATGATCAGATCTGAAATTTCCAATGCCTACCCCCTTTTCCTAAAAAGAAATCCGTGTTATTTCGGCAGGAGCCGGAATAACACGGATGGAATGAGGGTAAAAAGCGACGTTTAGCGTCCTGTTTTATCCAATAATGTGTTTCACGCGCGGACGGTGAGGTGTGATATCACCCAGTTTGGCTTTTTTCATTTCCTCATACGCTGTGAAGTCGCCTTCAAAGAATACCACTTCAGCGTCGTCTTCAAAAGACAGAATGTGGGTAGCAAGGCGGTCCAGGAACCAACGGTCGTGGCTGATAATCAGGACGCAGCCGGCAAAGTTGTCGAGCGCTTCCTCCAGCGCACGCAGTGTATTTACATCAATATCGTTCGTCGGCTCGTCGAGCAAAAGCACATTACCACCTTCCTTGAGCGTCATAGCCAGATGAACGCGGTTGCGCTCACCACCCGAGCATACGCCGAGTTTTTTCTGCTGATCGCTGCCGGCAAAGTTGAAACGGGAAAGATAGGCACGCGCATTGACGGAGGCATTGCCTACGCTGATCAGATCGTTGCCCTCACTGACAATCTCATAAATGGTTTTATCCGGCAGCAGGTTTTCATGGCTTTGATCCACGTAACTCATTTGTACGGTATCGCCAATGGTAACGGTACCGGCATCAGGCTTCTCCTTGCCTACCAGAATTTTGAAGAGGGTGGATTTACCTACACCATTGGGGCCTATGATGCCAACAATAGCGTTTTTAGGAATGGTGAATGACAGATTTTCAAACAAAATCCGGTCGCCAAAAGCCTTGGTGAGGCCGTTTACTTCAATCACGTTATCACCCAGACGAGGACCGTTTGGAATCCAGAGTTCGAGTTTTTGTTCTTTTTCTTTGGCTTCTTCGCCCGCCATTTTCTCATAGGCATTCAAACGGGCTTTACCCTTGGCCTGACGGCCTTTGGCGCCCATGCGTACCCATTCCAGTTCATGTTCAAGTTGTTTGCGGCGCTTGTCTTCCTGTTTTTCTTCCTGAGCCAGGCGTTTAGCCTTTTGCTCCAGCCAGGAGGAGTAGTTACCCTGCCATGGAATACCTTCGCCACGGTCGAGCTCCAGGATCCAGCCGGCAACATTATCGAGGAAGTAACGGTCGTGTGTTACCGCAATAACGGTGCCCGGGAAATTCTGTAAGTATTGTTCCAGCCAGGCTACGGATTCCGCGTCAAGGTGGTTGGTAGGCTCGTCAAGGAGTAGAATATCTGGCTGAGAGAGCAGCAAACGGGCCAGCGCAACACGGCGACGTTCGCCACCGGAGCACACTTTTATCGGGCGGTCATCCTCCGGGCAACGGAGGGCATCCATAAATACGCCAAGACGATAATCCAGTTCCCAGCCTCCGAGGTGTTCAATTTGTTCCAACACCTCACCCTGACGATCAATGAGTTTCATCATTTCATCATCGTCGGTTACCACGCCGAGTTTTTCGCCGATGTCTTCGTTTTCTTTAAGCAGGTCTACGATATGTTGAACACCTTCTTCCACGACCTGACGAACCGTTTTGTTCTCATCCATGGCCGGCTCCTGTTCCAGGTAGCCAATTTTGTATTGTTTCTCGAATTCAATTTTACCCTGATAATTTTGGTCTACTCCGGCGATGATTTTCAATAGCGTAGACTTACCGGAGCCATTCAGACCTAATACGCCGATTTTAGCGCCGTAATAGAAAGAAAGCCAGATATTTTTCAGGACCTGTTTCTGCGGAGGGAAGGTTTTACTCACCCCCGACATGGAAAATATTATTTTTTCGGACATCGGTATGAAATGAGGGGACTGTGGGGAATGTGAATGGAATGTGGTTAACGGGCGCAAAGGTCGTGTGAAAGGAGGGAATTTTTATCCTGCGCCTAAAAGATTCGCACAGTATTTCTTAACTTTGATGTGTTTACTACCCGACCTTATCCTTACTGTATTCTTGGTAGTCACCATTTTTTACTTTAATATGAAATTAAGCGTAATTTTTTGCTTTTTTCTTTTCTGTGCCCAGGCAAATGGACAGTCCTCCTTTCCAATGGAATATACAAGGTGGTATACTGCTATGAATAGTTGCGGGGAGTTATCCGCAACACATTATTACACTTGCGGAGACACTACAGTAGAAAACGAGGTTTTTACACCTTTTTTGGGCAGAATTGTGCCTTTTTTTGGAGGATTAACTTTTAAACACCTGGGATGGTTTCGAAAAACCGGGAATCAGGTTTATTATAGAACAGATTGGTTTGCGCCCGAATACCTGCTTTACCAATTCGATCTGGAGGTGGGCGACACCTGCCGTGTTGTGAGGAATTATACCTCCATTGGCGGCAGTGCTATCAACTTAGTGTATCCACTTTTTGAAGTAGCGTACACTGATACGGTATTAATTAAAAATGTATGGCGAAAACGGTGGGTGCTAACCAGCGATGACCCTGAAATTGGCAATGAAATTTGGCTGGAAGGCATTGGATCAACACGTGGCCCGGTAGATGTTACCTATTGTTTTGAGGGTCAAGAGACCACGCTTATCTGTATGTCACAAGGTTTTAATGTATTGTATAAATCTAATGACGAGTGGATTTGCGCCATTCTCAGCAATCCTGATTGCAACATTTCTACAGGCACATCACAGAGGCCATCGGAGAACATGGCTGTATTTCCTAATCCATTTTCCGCGTTTCTAGACGTTTTGATACCCGAACTGCCAGATATTCATGTTCGAATGATCAATGCAATGGGGCAACCTTTCTCGCTTTCTTATCAGCAAACATCTGAAGGGATACGCATAACCAGAGGGGAGCTATCCTCAGGATATTATAGAATGGAACTCTTAAGCGGTGGCCAGGTAATATTTAGAAGCAGTGTGATTGCCTTATAGGCCTGCTATTCTTCAAACAAAAACTTCTTTACGTTCCACCAACCGGTTTCAATGATGGCATTATTTCGTTTATAAAAACGGATGGCTGGCTCATTCCAGTCCAGCACCTGCCATTTAACCAGTCGGCAGCCCCGGCTTTTGCCTTCTGCTATAAAATTATCGTACAGCATCTGCCCTACACCTAATCCCCGATAGGCTTCATTGACCACAAAATCGTCGAGGTACAACATTTTGCCTTTCCAGGAGGAGTAGGCCATAAAAAATAGCGTCATCCCCACCACGTTGCCATCAACCTCGGCAACTCTGCTTTCAAATAATCCCTTGCGGAAATCTTCCAAATATTCCTCTGGAGTGGTAAACACGGCTTCAGGCTCCTTTTCATAGACAGCCAGTTCATACACCAAATGATGAATAAATGGAATATCAGCTTCGGTAGCCGGACGTATAAGGATGTTGGGTTGCATGATAGAAGGTTGATGAGTTTATGGGGGTTTATGTATCCC
>DLXL01000206.1:0-6189 GCA_003448025.1 Saprospirales bacterium
CGTCTCTGCGCCTCTGCGGTAAAACCACTTTCCAGAAACCATCTTTCCTTTTTCAACCACAAATCCCGGTACTTACCCATCCTTTTTGGTAGAACTCGCGTCATCTGTCATACACAGGCAGCGAATAGAAGGCAACTAGGCGTCATTTAACCAAATTGGCGCATATGGTTGCCAGTATGCTGCTTACTTTGGTGGCTGGAATCCAGCTTCTACACAACTACACTACCTTTAGGATGAAACAATTTACCCTGATCTTTATCTTTTTGCTGTTTGTTTCGGGCATAATGGCTCAAAATCTGGTCATTTCTACGCAAAATCCGGATGGATTATATGTTTGCGGCAATGATCAGATCACCGTTACGCTGCAAAATGGTGCAGGCCCGGCAGCCACCAATCTGAAAACTACCATCACTTTCCCTCCCGGTATTACGTATGTGCCGGGAACCGTGGCAGGCGCCACCCAGGATAATATTTCCAACCTGAATGCGCCCGTTTTTGCCCTGGCCGATCTGGCAGGAGGTGGCTCAACAAGTTTCACCTTAAGTGTGTCGGCAGGCTGTGCGCTGGTAGATGCTATTAACAACCAGCAATTGTTTTCCAACACCATTGTGGCTACTTATGCAGGTGGGAGCAAGCAGGTTATCTCCAATTTGTACCCGGTAGAAACAGGCTTTGTCAATATCTCCAGTGTTTCTCCGCCTACCACCACTGCAGTGAAAGGAGACGTGGTAATGCGGATGATCACCCTGAAAAATACCCGTACAGGCCCCATCCAATCGCTTCGATTAACGGATGCGCACTTTCCAGGCATTACCATTCAATTGCAGGGAGGTGTGAACCAGACAAACGTGCCTACGCTATTTAGCGCGGAGGTGCCGGGTAGTTTTTTTGCTTCTGTTGGAAATGGCGATAATTTTCTGGATTTCAACGAAGAAATTACCCTGGTAGAAAAAGTAACCATCGAAGATTGTGGCATCCCAACGTTCACCAATCAATCCCTCATCGTGATCGGCTGGGGATGCAACAACAGCAGTTGCCAGCAGGATAGTGTGTACGCTTCCATTACCATTTTGCCTACTACAGAAAACCCAAGTCTGTCGTTTGTGCCCATATATGCGGCTCCGGTAAGTCAATGCGGCGCCATCCCCTCCACACAGGAAATTCTGATCATCAATAATGGTCAATTACCCGCTACCAATGTGCTGGTAAGCCCTTACACCCTGGATACCACCTTCCATGCCCTGGATCAAAATTCCTTCCAATGTAACAATGGTTCCGGCTTGCAACCTCTCGCGGCCCAGGCCTCTACGCCCACTACTTTGGGTTCATGCAATAACTCCAACTATTCCCTGGATGTAGTGGTAACCGTACCTGAAGTACTGCCAGGCGATACCGTGCGTTTGCAGTTCAATACCTATTACTGCGAGCCGGTTTGTGGTGGCCTGATTCCCCGAATGAAAGTGGCCTATAACTACTTCAAGGCTTGTCCGCCTAACGTGCCGGTAGGTTCGGTGTTTAATTTTTACCCGGACACCAATTTCCTGAAAGTGAGAGCAGGTACTATCTATAATCTGGAAAATTGCCTGCAGGACGGC
The DNA here is from genome assembly GCA_003448025.1 of Saprospirales bacterium. Lineage (GTDB taxonomy): Bacteria > Bacteroidota > Bacteroidia > Chitinophagales > Saprospiraceae > M3007. The sequence continues at coordinate 1,596 of DLXL01000206.1, forward strand.
GAAACCTACTCCCTGAAATACTGGGTAAAATCCGGCCGGTTGATTCAGGACACCGGATACCTGCAAGTACAATTCAACCTGCCCCTGGGCTTTACCTGGGACCCCGACTGCCCCTTGAACCTGGATGGACAAACACCACTTGCCTCCGAAATCAATACCAATCCGGATGGATCGTCTGTAGTGCGTATGGTATTTGATCTTCCTTTTTCGCAGGATTCTGTGAGCGACGATATTTGTCTCACTTACAACTGTGAGATAGGGATGCCTTGCGAATCCGCAGTGCCCAATGTACCTCCGCGCGGACTCGATTACACGGTATACCCACCACCTTCGGATTGTGGCGGCTGTCAGCTCAAACTGTTTTCCTATTCCATGGTTTCGGTTACGCCGAATGATCCCATCAACTGCGCCATTACCTATTGCGATGAATTTATTCTGGTGGTAGATGATGCCTGCGATCCCGGCGGCGGCGGTGGTGGTGGCGGCGGAATTGGTGGCGGCGGCGGCAGCCTGGTAGTGCTTGATTTCGACTCCTACCGTACCAATTACGGATTTGAAGACAATAATGACGACCGTAAGGCCGATAATTTCAATATAGCCAATGCTCCGGGTTTGCGTCGCGACCGTTTCCTGGTAGGCGATACCCTGCGTACGGAAATGCGGGCATTTGTGGCAGAAGGCGCGGTTACCAGCCTGAATTTCAGGTTGTTCCTGGAATCATGGACCAGCGATTTTGATACCCTCGACGGGGATTCCTATGATATTGGTGCAGGCAAAATACTTTTTGCCAATTATGATACCACCAGTTTTATCAGATCCCAACTGGTGATCAAAACAGCTTCCGGACAGCAGTATACCTGCCCGATAGATCTGCCCCAAATCCGTTCAGACCAACATATTATTCAGGTAGCAGAACCCAACATCCGTCCGCCACAGATCATTGATGTGGGTACCAACATGTTCCACCAGTTCGATCTGAATTTGGGTATGCTGAGCTGTTTGCCGCCGGGATTCGCGCTAGCTGAAGGCGATTCCGTGATTTTTACCGCCGATTTCAAGTTTGAGTTCAACTTTACACCCATGGGCAGCAATGCGCCCCCGCTCGTTAATTTCAGGAACTCCATTTGTGATACAGAAAAAACGTACTCCTGGCAACTGCAAGATTATTGCAGCGACAAAGCACTTGGCCAGTTTAGTGGCTACATAGAAACAGTAAACCCCAATGCACATCGCATTGAGCCATGTGCCCAAAGCACGGAAGTGTCGCCATTCCAGTATAATATATTCATTGCCCGGGCCAATATGTTCCCGTTTGAGGTGCGGCAAATATCAACGGTAAATAAATACAGCTACTCATTACCCACCTCCGTAGCGCTGATCGATTCCAAGTTGAACTACCTGCGTTTGCAGGAAAATGTGCCCGTGTTCGGAGTTACCCCGCTCACACCCGGTTTTGGCGGAGATTCTCTTTCGCTTGATCTGACACCTTTTTTCTCGCAGCAGTTAGATGAAGGATATTCTTTCGAGCTTAGTACCCGTTTTGACACCACCTGCGGTTACAACGGTACCCAGTTCGGCAGAACCGTGCTGGGTATGGAATATGCCAACGAATGCATTCGCAACCCGGTGAATTTTGACTATTATATTGTGAATCCGAACGGCTACCAGAATGGCAGCCCGAAAATGGAAGTATTCACCCAGAGCAATATTGTCTACCTGCCAACGGATGATCTGCAGTTCGACTTTTTCCTGCGGAACAATGCTTCGGTCATTGCGCCAAATGCCTGGTTAAGCATCGATTCTGACGGCGACCTGTCGGACGTGCAATTGTTGCTCATGCCTGCACAAACGCCGGTTTCCCAGATTGGGGGCGTGTACCAATTGGGTACCTTGCAAAGTTTTGAGCAACCGGCTTTTCGCCTGATAGCCAAAAATCTGAGTTGCCGGCCGGTAACCCTTACCATTCGCTTTGGCTGGGATTGCGCTCCGGTGTTCAATGCCAACGGAGATGCCTGTGGCACTTTTGTTAAAACGGTGGAACTGCGCCCGCAACCGCCGGAACTGGAATTGGTGATCATCAGCCAGCCCGAGAATATTCCCATGTGTTCGCCCTCTGCTTTTTTTGAGTTTGAGGTATCGAACGCTAACGACGGAACGGCCTATAACATCCTTCCCAGCATCAAATTGCCGCCGGGCATGCGTATTCAACCGGGTACCACCCAGCTTTCCTATCCGGTTGGCGGTGCTTTTGTGAATATGTCTGACCCGATACTGAAGCCGGGCAATATCTGGCAATTCGACCCCGAAGCCGCTTCCAACCTGCTGGCCCAAAACGGGCTCGTTTCTGCCGATTTGAATCCGCTCAATGCCTTGCGCATCCGTTTTCGGGTGATTGCAGAATGTGGCGCGGTGGCCAACGCCCAGCCCATTTATGGCGCGGAATCCATCCAGGCTTGCGGCATTAATTCCAATATCCTGCGCAAACCGGGCGAGCCTATCGGTATAGAAGGGGTGGATCCCGGCTTGGCAGCAGTGTCTAACCTGCAATTCTCCACTTTGCCGGGTGTTATCAGTTGCGACGATCCGGTGGAACTTACCGCCACCATTGCCGTGAATGGCGCACCAATGAGCGGGGATAGTATCTACATCCTGCTGCCGGCCGGTACCTCGTATGAGCCGGGCTCTTACAGTGCAGGCTTGAATGCACCTGCCGGTCCGCCCACTATTTCCGGTCAGCAATTGCAGTTGCCACTGCCGCTGAGCCTGGGAGCCGGAAGTGTGCTGACATTCCGTTTTGACGTTCAATACGATGACCCTGCAGGCTGTGCCGACAAGTTCGTGATCCTGCAAACCAGGGAAAAAACAGAGGTGTTCTGCCCTTCCAATAATCAGCTGTGCGATATCTACGTCGCCACCGGAGAAGCATTGCTCAACCTCAATCCGCAAAACCCGGAACTTCAACTCAATAATTTCCAACTGAACAACCAGGGTGGACAAACCACCTTTACGGCTGCGCTGGAAAATGTGGGCGTTACCACGGCCACCAATCCGTTGGTACAGATTTACCAGGATTTGAACGGAAACGGACAAGTAGATGCCGGAGAACCCAAAGTAACGGAAATTACCGTGAACGGAACCCTGGCGCCTGGTAATGTAGCCGCGCTCAACGGCAGTTTGAACAACCTCCCGGCTTCGGCATTTTGTAGTTTAATTGCGCTGATCCCGGCAGATCAAAACTGTGCCTGTGCGGATCAGGTATTCCCGCTCAACGGCAATCAGGTAGTGACGCAGGGTATCGGTTTGTGTAACGTACAAACCGTTAACGTTGGAACCCCGGAAACAGCTGGCAGTACCTATACCTGGCTGACGCCAGCCGGATTAAGTTGTACCAACTGTGCCAATGCGGTGTATACGCCCGGGCCGGACGTTACACCGGGCGAATTGGTAACACTGATCCTGGAAGAAAAATCAGGCGGGTGTACCATAGAACGCCGTTTTGACATACAATTTGGTGGCGATTTCGGCATTGAAAAACAAAGTCTGAGCATTTGCGAAGGAGAACCAGCTACACTGGAAGCTACAGCCGGCGGCACCCTGTACAACTGGGCTGGTCCTGGAATCTCCAATCCGAACCAGCAGACCCAGGTGGTACAGCCAAACAACAGCGCCAATTACAGCGTAACGGTTACTTTCTCCGGAGGCTGCACCGGTACAGGAACCGTGTCTGTTACGGTGTTCCCGGCCGATAAAATCACCCTGCCAGACCTCACTACCTGCGAAGGGCAACCGGTACCTATCCTCGGGCAACTGACGGATGTTCCGGGTATTTACACCCTGGAGCTGCAACAGGCCAATGGTTGCGACAGTATCATTACGCAGGAGCTTATAGTGGTACCCACCAATATTGAACAAACAGAAGTGTTCTGTGAAGGCGGCTCCAAAGAGGTGTTCGATAGTGTATTTACCACCTCAGGGAGGATTTGCAGGACAGAAACCCATCCTGTAACAGGCTGTTCGGTAACCACTTGTGTAGATGTAATAGAAACCCCCAACCCACAGGTGCCGGAACAAGGTGAACCGCCGGTTATTTTTGTAGGAGATAGTACCATCATTAATACCCCGGACATTTTTGCCACCTATGAGTGGATTCCGTTTGATCCTGCAATATTGGAATGTGATGATTGCCCGGATCCCTGGGCGTCGCCGGATACGTCTACCACCTTTATTCTGGTAGTGACGGATGGTAATGGTTGTATTGATACGGCAGAGTACCGGGTATTGGTTTGCAACGAGGAGGAGGTACACATTCCTAATGCATTCTCCCCCAATGGCGACGGATCAAACGATCTGTTCCGGGTGGTACCCACCGAGGGCGCCGAAGTCATTCGGTCTCTGTTGGTATTCAACCGCTGGGGACAAAAAGTATATGAGGGTTCCGGAGTCAATGCACAATGGGACGGCAAAATAGGGGATCAACCGGCTGCTTCAGATGTCTATGTCTGGATCCTGGATTATGATTGTGGCGGAAAATCCGTGCGCAAGAGCGGCGATGTGACGTTGTTACGGTAGACGGTGGACGGCCTACGGTGGACGG
>DLXL01000206.1:6446-6824 GCA_003448025.1 Saprospirales bacterium
GTGTTCTTTTACATTTCCTTCTTGTGCTCATGAAAAAAATATTTACCCTCTTGACTATTGCGTCTGTACTGACGCTTATCTCCTTCAACTTATCTGCTCAGGGCTGTGTGGCCATTCGCCCGATGGGCGGTTGCTCCGGCAATGCAGGAAGTGCCATTCTGAATAAGGGCCAGTTTCAACTTGGCGCCAATTATCGTTACTTCCAGTCTTTTCGTCACTTTAAAAGCGACAGTGAACAGAAGGAGCGACTTGAAAAGCATACCGAGGTGATCAACGATGCGCATTCCCTGGATTTGGGAATCACCTACGCCATCAGTCAGCGGTTGAATGTATCGGCCAATCTGCCCCTGATTTATTACGATCGCTCTTCTTTGTACG
>DLXL01000206.1:6960-7921 GCA_003448025.1 Saprospirales bacterium
TTACGATCGCTCTTCTTTGTACGAGCATTATGGCAACTCCACAACCACCAATCCGGAGCAAAAACGTTTCCATACCGGAGCTCAGGGCATTGGTGATCTGCGTCTGGCAGGTTCTTATTGGTTGCTGGATCCGGCCAAACATTTCAACCGGAATCTGGCGGTTGGGCTGGGCATTAAACTGCCAACCGGCAATGAAAATGTACAGGATGAATTTCACCGTCGCAAAAGCACAGATGGCGGTGATTCCATCATCACCAAAGCAGTAGACCAATCCATTCAGTTGGGCGATGGCGGGGTAGGTATTAGCCTGGAGATGCAGGGATTTACCCAGGTGTTTAGCCGTGGCGCGTTGTATTTCAACGGCTTCTACATGTCGAATCCACGCGAAACCAACAACACAGTAAACCGCATCTTAAACGCCAATTCCACTAAATCTGATTCCATCACTGCGTTTCATTCTGTAGCGGATCAGTTTGTGGTACGTCTTGGTTTGAACTACGGACTATTTCCGAAGCAAGGAATTGCGGTTGGTTTGGGCGTGCGCGCAGAAGGTGTGCCTTCGAAAGACCTCATCGGAGGAAGTGAAGGATTCCGTCGCCCGGGCTTTATCATTGCTGTAGAGCCAGGTGTAGCCATTCAGCGTGGTAATTTCATTTTTTCTGCGAATGTACCTTATGCACTGTACCGCAAGCGTACCCGCAGTGTAGCGGATATTGCAGCGGGGAACGATGCCAACGGAATTCCGCGCAATGGCGATGCTGCATTTGCCGATTATTCCATCAATGTTGGTGTAGCGTATCGTTTGGGCGGACACAAGATGAGCCACGGGGATATGGGCAAACTTCCTGTATTTAATGATGTAGAGAAGAAATAGTGTAGATAAACCCTAACCATATTAAGGAATGCCTGGTACATCAATGTGCCGGGCATTTTTAATTTAACTGACTATCCGCATGATGTA
>DLXL01000040.1:0-1274 GCA_003448025.1 Saprospirales bacterium
GACCTTCAAATGACCCCTAATTCCCCCCAACCCCCGCATCCCAGTCATTCTTATCCTCATCGCTCAGCACCCCGTCTTTATCCCGGTCTTTGAAAAAATAGGTTCTGGCGAACTGGTAAGCGCTTTTTCCCACTTCAGCCCCTATGATCCGGCCGGAAATGTCATCGAAGGGTGCTTCCGTGCCGCACCAGATGCGGGACAGGCCGGCCTGATCCGCTGCATCGCGGTAAGTGGCCCACTGCAGGGTTACATCCACGCTGGGACCTTTTTCATGTTCCAAAAATCGGGAGTCGGCTTTAATGGTGTATTCACCGAGCCCACCCGGAAAAAAAGGATCGCCGGTAATCCAGCCAAGCGCTTCAGCACCTGCATGAGCCAATGCAGAATGGGCAGAAACAAAGCCTCCATAGGGCGGTGTAACGAATGCTTTATCCTGATAAGGATGCCAGTTTTCGGCCAGGATCCATCCGGCGCCTGCCACGTCTACCGTTGAGTCGGCAACAGCATAGGGACCTTTCCAGGCGAACAGTTTGATTTTCCCAAGGTTTTTGTTTTTGGGTCCGGCAAGCGGGTCGCCCTTTTTGATCAATTCAATCCGACCCGGCAAAAGCGGTATGCCTGCCGGATGATAGGAAGGTTCCTGCGGATTTGTACACTGACCACGTGATGCCATGTATCGCAAGGCAGTTATAGGCCGGGCACTATCGTACCAGCCTTTCACGCCCCAGGCGGCAATAGCAGCATCGTGTAAAGCCCCGCCCAGCAGGAAGCAGGATTTTACATCCCATTCCAGATCATTCACAGGTTCCCCTTTTCCGTTGATCTTTTTCGTCAATCCGGGCTGATCACTCACATAATGCAGCAGAGTGAGCCAATGCCCGGTGGCCGTTTCATGATTTGGCCCTTCAGCCCAGTATCGGGCAGCGGTTCGGGTAAAATCACCGCGTGGAACCATATTCGGTGCGTACGGTTGGCCGGTGCGTGGGTTCAGGGCATAGCCCTTGCCGGGATCTCTGCCTGTGTCAAGTCCGTAAAAGCCCCGGAGTTCTGCAAGATTGGCCGGGTAGCTTTCCACATTTCCCATGGCGCCGGGCGACACATCCCATTGTATCCTGTCGGCAGGCGACAAGAGACCCGACCAGGCCGCTACCAGGGCATAATTCCATTGATAATCAGCGCTTTTCCCGCCGCCCTTGGCCGTGTCCAGTTTAGGTAAAAAGGTGTCGCCCGGATCATGGTAAAGCCGGAAATCCATACCATTGCGCACGAACACT
>DLXL01000040.1:1378-2289 GCA_003448025.1 Saprospirales bacterium
CATACCATTGCGCACGAACACTCTTTGGTCTGTTTTTTTCAGAGAAAAAGGCGGCACCTTTCCCCAATGCGGGGTTTGGGAGCTCTGGGTACCCGTAATACGGCGACCGCTGCCGTCCAGGGAATCAATGAGCATCCAAAATGGTTTCCCGCCGCATCTGCATTCAAACATGGGATACCCGTCGTGATCCAGTGCACGTCTGACTTTCACCGGTTGCCAGCGATTCGGATCGTTCAGTGTTCCGGGACCGGGCTGTATGACCGTGAGTGGTTCATTCGCGGGTTTGTATTTTGCATTGTTATAATTGTTTTCCTCTAAGGAGCCGTCTTTGGCGCCCATTTGCAATACACATTGTGCAATGTAATTACCCAGAGCCGCCGGCGAACCGCTGGAATAATCAATGGAATTGCTGCGGTAATCATATCCGTGTTTGATCATCAAATCACGGAACTGAGTCATGGCGCCCGAGGCTTGCGGAGAATGGGTATAACGGGAGGTGAGGAGCCGGTAAGCGGCAAAACTGATGGCCTCTTTTCGTGCCGCCTCTACATCAGTCGGAACCGGCACATTCCTGCACGGACAGGTAAAGCCCGTTGCAGTTGTTTGGCCGAGCAGATAAGGGCGTGCCAGGGTATCATAAGCAGCCCAGGCATCATACATGGCCACAGAAAAGTGAAACAGATTCCGGGCCTGCACGGCCGGCCGGGCCAGATCGCCTTCCATACTTTTCAGCAAAGCTTCGCCCCATTCACGGGCAATGCTGTGTTGGGCGGATAGCGGCATGGACGCAATCAGGGAAAAAAGGGCTGAAACGATATAGCGGGAAAAAGGATGTTGGCACATGCGGACAAAAGTAGCCAATATCCTGAAAATGGAGGGGTTTTACCGCGGAGATGCGGAGGCGCAGAGGG
>DLXL01000040.1:2480-2646 GCA_003448025.1 Saprospirales bacterium
TTGAAGCCCTCTGCGTCTCCTCGGTAAAAAACTAACTACCGCGTTTCCATGGTAAACCTGATTTTGTCCTGATCCAGATTCACCTCGTACACCAGCTTATCCTTTTCGATATTGATAATAGTGCCGATATCAAAGCTTTGATCACTTGTAAGCGAAAGCTGTTTAC
>DLXL01000040.1:2951-3168 GCA_003448025.1 Saprospirales bacterium
ACCCAGAGTCCGGAGCCCGACACATTACCTTCTACCAGGGTAACTTTCCAGCAACTGGCGGCGGTCAGAATTTCGGAAGGAGTGGGCTCGTCCTTTTTACAAGCGGTGGTGAGGAGCGAAAGGGTAAGCAGGGCACAGGAAGCCATTTTGAATGTCTTTTTCATGTTGAAAATGGTTTTGTTATGTAGCGATATAGCCACCTAACAGAAGCATAAAA
>DLXL01000040.1:3310-3623 GCA_003448025.1 Saprospirales bacterium
CCACCTAACAGAAGCATAAAACAGGAAAAAGGATGCACGTGTGCGGGTATCTGCGTACGAACAGCAGGTTGTGACGGATGGAAGGTTTATTGTGCTGTTTCAGAAGCTATTGCTTCTAACATTTCACGAGTTGGTTGCAAAAGGGATGGGGTCATATGACGATACCTTCCATTTTTATGTGGTGATACAAGGGGGTTGATACATGCTTATGGTTCCAGTCTTCCTTTGAATAAACAAATACAGATATGGATTGCCTAAATAACAACTTCAAACCACATTAGAGTTTTCTTCCCCAAACTGGTTGCCGGTGCCG
>DLXL01000040.1:3818-8923 GCA_003448025.1 Saprospirales bacterium
GCCCGGAATATCATTCCGGGGTACGGCCTGTGTACGCCGGAATGGTTTTCCGGCACGATTCTTTTCTTCACAAAGCCCGGAATATCATTCCGGGGTACGGGACCCCTACTTACAAAACTGCCCCAACAACGTCTGTGCAGTCGCGTACCCAACCTGCGCGGCTTGTTGCCAGTCGGCGCAGGCGCCGGCGCGGTCGCCGGAGGCATTTTTGGCCATGCCGCGGTTGCAGCGGTAGTTGGGGGCGTCGGGTTTTAGCTGTATGGCCTTATCAAAAGCGGCAAGAGCTTCGGGGAACTTACCCATACTGGCGTAAGCGTTGCCGGTATTGTTTATGGCATCTGCATAATTGGGATTGAGCCTGAGTGCCGCGTTATAAGCTTCAATGGCCTCGTTCATGCGCCCGAGTGGCGCCAGAGAATTGCCCTTGCGGAAATAATGCTCGGGATCTGCTTTAGCCTGAATAGCCTTCTCAAAAGCCTCCAGCGCACGATAGTGCTGACCCGCGCCTGCATAAGCCATGCCCAGGCTGGCTTGTATGCGGTCGGTTTCGGTTTTGGGCGCCAGCTGGCCGTACTTTTCAATATCGGCAATGGCTTTGGCAAAATCGCCTTTGGTAAGATATATCTGTGAACGGCCATACCACGCATCCGCGAAATCCGGCTTGATTTCGGTTGCCCGGGTAAACATCTGAATGGCATCGTCGTACCGTTTCATCTTGTTGAAGGCTACCGCCAGATTGAAGTTAGCGTCGAAATATACCGGATCTGCTTTGATGGACTGGGAATAAGCCTGGGCAGCATTTTCATAGTCTTCCATCGCATCATAAGCCAGACCCAGGTTCGACCAGCTGAGGGCATCGCCGGGGTGTTTGGCAGTGTTGTTTTCCCAGAGCGCTACACTGGATTGCCAGTGGGTATTCTGCATAAACGTGAGTACCGAACACACAGCCACAAAGCCGGCTGCCAGATAGGGAAGCAAGGAGCGCAGGCTTCGGGCACGTTCCCCGCTTTCTATGTCGGAATAGGTTTTACCCATAATGTAAAACAACCCCAGATAAGGAATATAGGTAAAGCGATCCACCATAAAGGCTTTTCCGGCCCCTTTGAATTGCAATACAAACATGATATTGACCAGGAAAAACACAAAGCCGAACACAAGCGCGGTATTGGATTTACGGCGTTCCCAGATTTGCCAGATGATAATGGCCAGGATAAGTGGCGTGATGTAGAAAAACTTCGGCAGATCACCGGTTTTAGGATAGGGGTAATAGGCCGATAAATTTACCGGAAACACGAATTTTTCCAGATAATTCCACAAAGAAGCCGTGGCAAAAAAGAACCGCTCGGTCATGGGATACCCAGTGTCTTTCAGACCCTCTGCCTCGCCCAGAAAATGGATACCCACCAGACCAAAAACCAGGGAAAGGGCAAAAAACGGCGCCTTCTCCAGCCACACTTTCATGCTTTTCCAGTCGCGACCCGCCAGCCAGTCGAGCGCCAGCATCGACAAGGGCAGCGACACTGCCTGGATTTTGGAAAACAAGGCCAGCAACCCGAAAAGCAGCGTGAGCAGGTAATGTTTGGTTTGACCGTTTTGGGCGTATTTCCAATAAGTATGCAGCGCGGCGATGTAAAACAAGCCGTATAGCACGTCTTTACGTTCCGTTACCCAGGCCACACTTTCAGAGCGCATGGGGTGAATACCAAACAGGGCGGTGGCCAATGCCAGACCCCAGCCTTTCAGGCCCAGGGCGCGGAGAAAGAAAAAGGCCATGGCCGTGGCGCCCAGATGCAGCAGCAAATTATCCAGATGGTATAAAAACGGTTGAAAATTCTCCACTGCCATTTCTCCGGGCTTCACGATGGTATCGAAGGTATGTTCAAAACAATAGGTCAGGATTACCAACGGGGAATAGTTGCCATGGGTATGACCGGTAAAGATCTGTGCCAGATCCATACTGCCCAGTGGTTTTACCATGGGGTTCAGCCACAGATACCCGTGATCGTCCCAGTTCACAAATCCTGCGCTCAGGACATTGGAGAATACCAGGAAAGTAAGTGCCAGAATAGCACCCAGGATAGCCATATCCGGTATGGGCATTTGGGTTTTGGCGGGGGCAACTGAGGGGGTTGGTTTGGCGTTTTTTACTTTTTTCGACATATGTTGAGCCTGTTTTCCGTCTGACAAAGGAAATATGATTTCTCCAATAAACAAAAACCGCTCAAATCTGCCCATTCCATCCAATGAAACAACCAAATCAGCGTTAAACAGCGCCTTTAGCCGAAAACTATGGGGAATACCAACCACCAGGGTAACTTTGTGCGGTTTAGTGTTAACCGAGAAGTACGCAAAACTTTGTGTACTTCGCGGTGAACACCTCCAGCCGAACGTCAACCAAAATACCAAAACACTAAATCACTCCAACACTCACATGCGCTCTATTCTGTACACGGCCCTCGTCGCCGTTTTCACCCTTATTATTTCCTGCACGCCTAAAAACGCGCCTAAAATCACCGGAAGCCCGTCCGGAGCTCCGGAACCCTCCTGGGATACGCTTGGAAAACCAGGCATAAACGAGGAAGAGGAACCCCTGGAATACAACGTACTAGACGATATTGTGGTAGAACCGCAGACCACCTACAATCAGGATTCTCTGCGCCCCTATAATGCCTCGCATACATTTGAGGTGGATCTGATCCATACCAAAGTAGAATTGTCTTTTGATTGGGATAAAAAACGTGCTAACGGGAAAGCGACGCTTACCATGCGCCCATGGTTTTATGCCACCGACAAAGTGACGCTCGACGCCAAAAACTTTGATATCCTTTCGGTGACATTTGACGGCAAAAAGGAAGAGTTGAAACGGGACTACAACAACCAGCAACTCACCATTGAGCTTGGTCGGACATATACCCGTAACGAAGAGTTCAAAATTGCCATTACTTATACCGCCAAGCCCGATGAACGTGAGTCCTTTGGTGGCAGCGCAGCTATTACCAGCGATAAAGGCCTGTACTTCATCAACCCTGATGGCGCTGTTAAAGATAAACCCATGCAGATCTGGACACAGGGCGAAACGGAAAGCAATTCGTTTTGGATGCCTACTGTGGACAAGCCGAACGAACGCTGCACCCAGGAAATGTATCTCACCGTGGCCGACAAGTATAAAACCCTCTCCAATGGTGTACTGGTGTCTTCTAAAAAGAACGCCGACGGAACCCGTACCGATTACTGGAAAATGGACAAACCCCACGCGCCATACCTGTTTATGATGACCATCGGGGAGTTTGCCGTGGTGAAAGACAAATGGCGTGGGATTGACGTGGATTATTTTGTGGAACCTAAATACGAGGCTCACGCCCGCGACATCTACCCATACACCACCGAAATGCTGGAGTTTTTCTCCAACAAGCTGGGCTATGCCTATCCCTGGCAGAAATACTCCCAGGTGATCGTACGCGATTACGTGAGCGGCGCAATGGAAAATACCACAGCGGTCATCTTCGGAGAGTTCATGCAAAAAACCAAGCGCGAGTTGATGGACGACCACATGACCAACGAAAAAGTAGTGGCTCATGAAATGTTCCACCACTGGTTTGGCGATCTGGTTACCACCGAAAGCTGGGCCAACCTAACCATGAACGAGGGGTTTGCCAACTACTCCGAATACCTCTGGATTGAACATAAATACGGTAAAGATGCCGCCGACGAGCACCTGATGACCGAACAACAAGGCTACTTCTATTCCACAGCCGACGGCGGCCATCCGCTCATTCATTTTGGGTATGAAAGTCGGGAAGACATGTTCGATGCGCATTCCTATAACAAAGGGGGCTGTGTATTGCATATGCTGCGCCAATTGGTAGGAGATGAGGCGTTTTTTGCTGCCCTCAACCGTTATCTGAAACGCAATGAGTACACCGATGTGGAAGCCCATGAACTGCGTCTGGCCTTTGAGGATGTAACCGGCCAGGACCTTAACTGGTTTTTCAATCAATGGTATTTTGGCGCCGGCCACCCACAAATGGAGATTGTGTACGATTGGGATGAATCTGCCAAAAAAGCCAGTGTAATGGTTACCCAGGCACAGGAAGGCGCCGAGGTAGCACGGGTGTTCGATCTTCCTTTGACGGTAGACATTTACGAAGGCCCGGGCAAAGTGCGCCGGGAAAACATACACATGACCCAGCGTCAGCAAACCTTCACGTTCAATTGCAGCGCTAAACCGGCTTTGATCAATTTCGACGCTACCAAATCCCTGCTTTGTCAGAAAAACGACCGTCACACCCCGGAAGAATGGGCCTTTATGTACCGGAATGCTCCCCTGTTCCGCGATCGTATTGAAGCCCTGGAAGCACTTCAGGCCGAGCCTTCGGATTACACCCTGCCGGTATTGAAAGAAGCGCTTTCAGATAAATATCACGGTATTCGTCAGCAAGCCCTGCTGGCAGAAGGTGTGGATATGCCGGAGGCACTACCCACCATTGCCCGCCTGGCTGAAACAGATGCCGAGCCTGGTGTACGTGTTCAGGCTATGAACATTTTGAGTGGTACCGGAGATAAACAATACCTGCCGATTTTCCAGAAAAATATGGGTCAGGAACAGGCGTACAGCGTAGTTAGCGCAGCCTTGACTGCCCTGCAAAAACTGGATCCGGTGGCTGCCCGACAAGCGTCCAAGACACTTCAAAACGATGAAAGTGATGCATTCACGCCCGTGCTGTCAGATTTGTATGCCGACGAACCGGAGCGCGAAAACCTCTCCTTTTTTGAGCAAAAACTGCCCAAGGCAGACGGCTTTAACGCTTTCCCATTTTTTGATAACTATCAAAAATTCCTCCTTGGGTTGGGCGATCAGGCTTTAATTGACAACGGTGTGGCCACTTTCAGATCCATTGCACTCAGCACCCAGAACAGCGAATGGCGGCGTTTTGGTGCTACCAAGGCCATCGCTGATATGCGCAACTATTACCGCGAAAAAGGCAATACCGCTAAAGTAACTGAGCTGGAAGGCATCATCAACGATATCAAATACAAAGAAACAGACCCAACCCTGAAGTTGTATTACGATATGTTTTAGACGGTGGACGGTAGACGGCCTACGG
>DLXL01000040.1:9166-9868 GCA_003448025.1 Saprospirales bacterium
CCACCGTCCACCGTAGGCCGTCTATTTGTCGTTTAAAACCCCATGGATGTCGGAAGATTATGCAGATACGGAAGTAAAAAGGTCTATTTTTGAGCAACCTTTAACCTGTTAGCTCAATATTTATGGACCAAGTCAACACCAATACTCCATCCAAACAGCCCGATTGGAACAACATCCTCCGCCAGGGAGGATTTGCCGGCCTGGCATTAACGGGCTTTTCTATCATTACCTATATCCTGGATGTAAACCTGATGTCATTCAGCGGCATTGCACTGTTGTATGGCGCTATTTTTATGGTAGGGTTTATATTTGCCGTCATGGCTATTCGTTTTCAGCGCGATAAAGTTGATGGCGGATATATTGCCTATGGAAAAGCCCTGCTGATAGCTTTGCTGACGGTGTTCATCGCTGTATTTATTTCCAGTATTTGGAATTATGTGCTGGTGAATTTCATAGACCCGGATATCATTTCCGCAATGAAAGATGATTTTGTGGAAACCTGGGGACAAAGTATGCCGCAAGAAGCGCTGGACAAGGCCCTGGAAGGCTTTGACAAGGCAGGCGATATTGGCTCAACCCTTAAGAATGCCATTTTCGGCGGCCTCATTTACGGACTTATCGTCGGATTGATCTCTGCAGCGTTTATGAAACGTCAGCCAGAGGTGAAGATGTAATTTGAGGTCATTTGGGGGTCATTTGAGG
>DLXL01000527.1:0-996 GCA_003448025.1 Saprospirales bacterium
TTATGTGTTTTTATTTGGGTTTATTTGGTCTATGAGGGTTTATGGGGGTTTATTTTTCATTTTCAAACAATTTGCATTCATGGAGTCGATAAGACAGAAACAGGTAGGGGAGTTGATCCGACGTTATTTCGGTATGATACTTACTGAAACCGGAACCAATATCTATGGCCGGGGAAAACTGGTTACCGTTACGGATGTCAAAATGACACCGGATTTGCTGTTAGCAAAAATATACATCAGTGTTTATGGAACTGAAGACAAACCTGAAGTTATCATGCTGATGGAGGATTCGCATACCCAATTACGCCAGGCACTGGCTTCCAAAATTGGCAAACAGATGCGAAGAATGCCAGATTTGGAGTTTTTCCTGGATGATACGGTTGATGAAATGTACCGGGTAGATGCATTGCTTAATCGTGTGAACGAGGAGGATAAAAACAAAAATTAATCTAACAGCAGACCGTATACCATTGATTTTGTCAATGTTGGATCCACTTTCAATAGCCCGCCAAACCATAAGGCTGGAAGCAGAGGCTTTATTGGCCCTGGCAGATAGTCTGGATGACAGTCCTGATTTTCAGCGATTGGTTGAAGATGTTGCGCAGTCAAGCGGAAGCAGGCTGGTACTTACTGGTATTGGTAAAAGTGCCATTGTTGCGCAGAAGATCGTTGCTACGCTTAACTCTACGGGTACTCCGGCATTGTTTCTGCACGCTGCTGACGCCATCCATGGCGATCTGGGGATGATCCAGCCGGCCGATTTCGTTATATGTTTGTCCAAAAGCGGTGAAACTCCTGAAATCAAGGTGTTGGTGCCATTGGTAAAAAATTTTGGTAATCCCTTTGTTGCCATTACGGCGAACCGTCAAAGCAGTTTGGCGCTGCAGGCAGATTATCTGCTCTACACACCAATAGAGAAGGAGGCTGATCCGAACAACCTGGCTCCTACTTGTAGTACCACGGCTCAAATGGCCCTGGGTGATGCTCTGGCGGTTG
>DLXL01000527.1:1113-14321 GCA_003448025.1 Saprospirales bacterium
ATGCTCTGGCGGTTGCTCTTCTGTCACGAAAAGGATTTGGAAGCGCCGATTTTGCCAAGTTCCACCCGGGGGGAGCGCTCGGAAAACAGTTGTACCTGCGCGTCCGGGAGTTGTATACGTTACATGAGCGCCCAGTGGTTTTGCCAGATGCATCCTTGTCGGAAGTTATTCTGGAAATGACCTCCAAACGCCTGGGCGCAACAGCCGTAGAAGATTCGTCCGGACATTTATTGGGCATTATTACGGATGGTGATTTGCGGAGAATGCTTCAACGAGGAGGGGGCGGGCAGGTTAATGCCAAAGACATCCTTACTCCTGCACCAAAATTTGTATCGCCGGATACCCTGGCAGTTGATGCTTTGGCATTGATGCGTCAATATTCCATTACACAATTGGTGGTCATGGAACATGGGAAATATCTTGGGATCGTGCATTTGCATGATCTGTTACGGGAAGGTTTGGTTTAACCTTCTTTTTCCATACAAATCAAATAATGATCTGCTGCACAGGCGCTCCATCCCGGCGCAACAAATCTTTCCAGCCAGGCCAAGACTGATAACAGGCGTGGCCGTTTGGCAAAAAACGGATTCAGATAGGAGGGGGGAAGCCAAAATCCAACCGGCCGGCAGATTGTATTTTTGTTATTGACCAGTTGTAACAGCGTCGCCAATTCATTTGGGGCAAAATACCAGGTTGGGATACTCGTTTGAGGGGTCAAAAAAGCATCAACCGGTGATTTGCTCAAGCGACGAAAAGCCTGCCTGAATTTTCCTTTCAGCAAAAAGTACAAGGATTCCCACCAACAAAAGCGACCCATCACTACGGCAATAAATTTGCCACCGGGATTTAGTTTGTCCCAAACTACTGTTCCCAAGTGTTGAAGTTCTGCCGGATTCAAACAGTTTAGCCCTCCAAAGTTGGAGAAAATCAGGTCGAACCCTGTATCCTTCAAAGTGTGCAATGATTCCAGCCGAAGGGTAAGGGTTGTTGGCAGGGCAGAGGTTGGCAAAGTTGTGTTTTCCCATTTTTTTCGGGCAGCCGCCAGCATGGCAGGGGATGCGTCTGTGGCAACAACCCGCCATCCTTTTGAAGCGAGCCAAAGGGCATCTTCGCCGGTCCCTGCATTCAACTCTAGTGCATTGCCAGGGTTGGGTTGGATCAAATTTTCCAATATTGCCCAAACCCGCTCGCGCTGGCGTATGCCGACAGGCGTTTGGGTAAAGGTTTGATCATAGCCTTCTGCTACAACATCAAATTCCGGGGGAGTTTGCATTGGGCTTATCTAACAGGTTTAGTCGCCAGGTGTCCAGTAGCGCAGCCGGGGCATAGTAAAGGGTTTTTAAGGCTTTTAGCCAATCGGACTTTTTACCCTTCAGTAGCATTTGCCAGGCATTGATCCCTTGTTGCAACCGGAAACGTTTATGGGTTAACCGATGCAAACGACGGTAAAAGTCCGGAGAATAAGTTGCCGGATACATCATGGCAAGATCATCAGAAACCTCCCAGTTTTGTTTTGCGCCCAATACGGTACGCACTTTTTCGTAAAATTTTGTTCCGGGTAAAGGATAAGATACGGATATTCCGATGTCGTGCGGTTCCAGTTCCCTGACCATTTGGAGTGTTGCGTCAATATCACTCCTTGTTTCTCCCAGATAGCCGTATTGAAGGAAAAAGCATACTTCTATTCCTTTATGCTTCAATAAGTGCGTGGCTTTTGCTATTTCTTCAACCGTAGTGCCTTTGTCCATGGCATCCAGAATTTTCTGAGAGCCGCTTTCAGCTCCAACCCAAACCTGATATAATCCGGATTCTGCAAGGGCATCAATGGTGTCTTCTTTCAGTAACAAGTCTACCCGACTTTGAATTTTGTAGCGAAATGCCAAAGCGTTTGTCTTCACGATATCCCGAAATTTTTGCACCCAGGCGGGCTTCAACCCAAAGATATCATCGGCCATCCAGAAATGATTTACCTGATAACGCTGCATGAGCATGTTTATCTCGGCGACAACCCGTTCCGGACTCCGGGTATTGTATCGATTCCCATATATAGGTTTGGCGCACCAATTGCATTTGTATGGGCAGCCTCGTGTGGTGGCCAGGTTGAGCATAAAATATCCATGCCGGCTCATCCAGATATTTCGATAGGCTTCTATGTCAACTAAATCCCAGGCCGGGTCCGGGATGACATCCAAATCAGTGAGAACAGGTCGTTTAGGGGTTGTAATAAACGTTGAGGGCTGATCGATAGCACGACAAGCAATACCAGGGATGGTCTGCAATAAAACTGTTGGATCTGATCCATTCGGGTTCGCCTCTAAACGGTTAATCAGGTCCCGCAAAGTTATTTCTCCTTCCCCCAGGATGACAGCATCTGCACCTTTTTGCAGGTATTCATGGTAATGGTCTGTACTATCGGAACTGTTGACGATCACAAAGCACCCTGATTCTTTGCCCATCCTAATCATTTCAAATGCGGCCTCGCGCATACGGGTGAGGCACATTTTGGTAAGGTAGTTAAACCCATCATCGTATAATACCAGGTATTTCGGTTTTTCCTTTTCCAGCGATGGTCTTAGTTCCTGTTCAGAATGGCACAATCCAGTATCAAAAAGCGCCACCTCATATCCACATTCGCGCATGAGTGCCGCAGCACACAGGGTGCCATAAGGAGGGTATGGCTGCGCGGTGTTCCATTGCTTTGGGTCGAAGCGATAGAAGTAAGAGTGCGTGAAGAGTATTTGGGACATAAGGCTTGGGGCTAAAGATATAACTGAAATCAAAAAAGCGCCATCCCGAATTTACCTTGTGTAAATACCGAACTGAATTTCATGGTGGCTCATGTTTCGTATATGGATTAGCGAAGCAGACCTCTGCCGAGGTCCGGGATGCGATTGGCCTAAAGGGATTCTATCCTTCGAATGCCGCTTCTACCAGTTCCATTTGCTCCTTTTCATGGGCTTTAGGGAAGCCGGTAGCAGGAGATGCAGAAGCCCGGCGACCGGCATATTTCCAGCCGTATTCGGGTTGGTTGGTGGCAATGTGGCTCCAGGCGCCCATGTTTCGTGGTTCTTCCTGCACCCATACAAGATCCGATTTTGCGTATTTTTTACGCAGGGCATCGAACTGTTTTTTCGGGAAGGGATAGATCTGTTCCAGGCGAACGATGGCTACATCATCCCGTTTTTCATCCTGTTGCTTCTTGAGCAGATCGTAGTATACCTTACCGGAGCAAACCAGCATGCGTTTTACTTTTTTAGCATCGGCATTGGCATCGTCAATGAGTTCACGGAAGCGATTTCCAGTTTCCAGTTCTTTGATGTCGCCCAGGTTGAATGGTGCGCGCAGGGTACTTTTAGGCGACATTACGACCAGCGGTTTGCGGAAAGGGCGTACCTGTTGGCGACGAAGCAAGTGGAAGAAGTTGGATGCTGAAGTGACATTGGCCACTGTGATATTATTTTCTGCACAGCCCTGGAGGAAACGCTCCATACGGGCAGAGGAGTGCTCCGGCCCCTGACCTTCATATCCATGGGGGAGAAGCATGACCAAGCCACTCATGCGCTGCCATTTGCTTTCGCCGGCGAAAATGAATTGATCAATAATGGTGCTTGCGCCATTGGCAAAATCACCAAACTGAGCTTCCCAGATTACCAGGGCATCCGGGGTAGAAAGTGAATAGCCGTACTCAAAGCCCAATACGGCATATTCACTCAAAAGGGAGTTGAATATGCGCAGTTTGCCTTGTTTCTTGTCGATGTTATCCAGACGATTGACCTCCTGATAGGTCTGTGCATCTATGACGCAGGCGTGGCGGTGGCTAAAGGTGCCACGTTTTACATCCTGGCCACTCATGCGAATATCCTTACCCTCCAGAAGTAATGATCCATAAGCCATCAACTCGCCCAGTTGCCAATCAATCTTGCCGGAAGCCACCAGTTGTTTTTTGGCCTCTGTAAGCTTGGCGATTTGGGGAATAGGAGTAAAGCCGTCCGGAAAACTAAGCAGATGATTGATCAATTGGTCGATCATTTTTCGGGAAATGCCGGTGTCAGGGCTTTCCTGGAAATCAGCATCTGCATTGGTTTTCTTCAGGGCCTTCCAGTGGAGTTCTGGTTCCTGATACGTGTAGGGAAGCGGATTTTGCCGAACATTATCCAGACGTGCCTGCAGGTCAGCTTTGAACTTAGCCTCCATGTCTTTGGCCAATTGTTCGTCTACATCGCCTCGGGCAATCAATTTCTGGCTGTAAAGGGTTCGAGGATCCTGGTGTTTTTCAATGATTTTCCACAAAGCAGGTTGCGTGAAGCGGGGTTCATCACTTTCGTTGTGACCGTTTCGGCGGTAGCATACCAAATCAATAAAAACATCGGTATTGAAAGCCTGGCGGTATTCAATGGCCAGTTCGGCCGCAAATACGCAGGCTTCGGGGTCATCGCCGTTGACGTGGAATACCGGCGCCTGCACTACTTCAGCCACACTGGTGCAGTAGGTAGATGATCGGGCATCCTCCCAACCGGTGGTAAAACCAATCTGGTTGTTGATCACTACATGTACGGTACCTCCGGTGTTGTAGCCATCCAGTTTCATCATCTGGATTACTTCATAAACGATGCCCTGTCCGGCCAGAGCGGCATCACCATGGATCAGAATAGGAAGCAGCCGGTCAAAATTATCCGTATACAGGATGTCGAGTTTGGCGCGACTGAATCCTTCCACAACCGGGTCCACCGCTTCCAGGTGCGATGGATTTGGCAGAAGTTTCACATAAACCTTTTTCCCGTTGAGGGTTTCTGTTTGCGAGGAATACCCCTGGTGGTATTTTACGTCGCCCGAGCCATAGCTTTGGTCGGGGATACTTTTATCTTCAAATGCGGAGAAGATCTGTTCGTATGTTTTGCCTACGATGTTGCATAATACGTTGAGACGACCGCGGTGTGCCATGCCGATTACTACTTCCTCTACGGGAGTTTCCAGCTCGGCGGCGCGATTGATCATCGCGTCGAGGGCGGCTATGGTGGATTCACCACCTTCCAATCCAAAGCGTTTTTGGCCGACGAATTTGGTGGCCAGGAACTGTTCAAAACCAACTGCACCATTAATTTTCTCCAGGATCCTTTTCTTTTTGTCAATGGAGAAGCCGTAGTCCTGTGAAACGGCACGTTGTTCGATGCGTTGGCGGAGCCACTCACGTTTTTCTTTGTCGAACACATGGGTGCTTTCAAAGCCAATATTGCCGCAGTAGATAAATTTTAATCTTTCAATGATTTCCCGCAGGGTAGCATTGGGCATACCCAACTGGTAGCCACCGGCAAATCTTTTATCCAGATCTGCTTCTGTAAGACCATAATCTGCCAGATCAAGTCGTGGTTTGCGGTCCTTACGTTGTTTGATCGGATTGGTGGTAGAAAGTGTATGGCCGCGGTCGCGGTAGCCGTAGATCAGATTTACTACTGCAAACTCCTTGCGGATTTCCTCAGCGGAAAGGCTGCTGTCTGGACCAGAGGTTGTGCCGGCGCCATTGAGAACAGCGAAGTCGAATCCACGGAAAAAGGCTTGCCAGTCTTCTGTTACAGAAGTCGGATCGGCCTGCCAATTGCGATACATGGATTCAATGTATTGCGGATGAGCGTTAAAAACAGGTGTATGGTCCGTCATTTTTCTTATATATTGGATCAGGGAAATTCAAAAGCAAATATACGAATATATATATTTACGTGTATTTGTTTTCCCGTTTAGGTTCAAGCGGGCGCAAAATTAGCGTCTTTTTACCGGTATTTTGTAAAAACCTCGTCAATTGCAGCAGCAAGGCGGCGATCTTTTTCGGTGATCTTGTTGCCGGCACTATGTGTGCACAGTTGGATATCTACCCGGTTCCAGACATTACTCCATTCCGGATGGTGGTCCATTTTTTCTGCGATCAGTGCTACTTCGGTCATAAACGCAAAAGCCTCTGCGAAGTTTTGAAAAAGGAAGGAGGCCTGAAGTTTTTGATTGGATTCCTGCCACATAAAAGGGACGATGGACGATGAACGATGGAACGATGATTTAAAGTGGGTTTTGGCAGGTAACTGTTTCGGCATCCGGGCTCAACTGCATGAGTTTTACCTGGCCGATTTGGTTCATCTGGCCAATCGTTGCGGGAATCTCAATCTTAATATAATTGTCGGTATAGCCGCTCAGTAACTGTTCGTCTTTATGGTGTTCGAAAAGCACCGGGCGTACCTCATCCAGGTGATTTTGATAAAATACCCTTCTTTTCATTTCAGACAATCCACGCAGGGCCTGGTTTCTGCGCTTGCGTTCCTCCACGGGAACAACACCCTGCATTTCTGCCGCCGGGGTATTGGCTCGTTCGGAGTAGGTAAATACGTGCAGGTAGGATATGTCCAACTCCTGAATAAAGCGGTAGGTTTCCAGGAAGTCCTCTTCGGTTTCGCCGGGAAACCCAACGATCACATCACAACCAATACAGGCATGTGGCATATGTTTTTTAATACTGGCAACCCGCTCAGCGTACAGTTCGCGTTTATAGCGCCGACGCATCTCGCGCAACTGTTTATCGTTACCTGATTGCAAAGGGATATGGAAATGTGGCATAAAGCGCTTGCTCTGCCCCACAAATGCAATGATCTCATCTGTCAGCAGGTTAGGCTCGATGCTGCTGATCCGGAAGCGACTAATCTCTTCAATCAGATCCATTTCGCGCACCAGGTCGGCAAAAAGGGCCTCTTTTCGAGGGCGTTCCCCTTCGATAACTGCGGTGCCATTGCCAAAGTCTCCCAGGTTGACACCGGTGAGTACAATTTCCTTTACGCCCATTTCTGCAATTTTACGTGCATTGGCAATGGCGCTTTCCACCGAATCACTGCGGCTGGCGCCGCGCGCCTGTGGTATGGTGCAGAAGGAACATTTGTAATCGCAGCCATCCTGTACTTTGAGAAAGGAGCGGGTACGATCGCCGAAGGAAAAGGAAGAGGTAAACGTATTGACATCCCGTACCTCTCCGGCACGTATCATGCCTTTGCCCGGGGCTTTGCTCAGATCATCCACATAATCCAGAATCCGGAATTTTTCCCCTGCCCCCAAGACAAGATCTACTCCGGGGATCTCGGAGATTTCCTGAGGTTTCAGTTGTGCATAGCATCCTGTTACCACTACAAATGCATCAGGTTGGCGACGCATGGCCTGGCGGACGATTTTCCGGCATTCGCGGTCAGCTTGTTCGGTTACAGAACAGGTATTCAGGACGTATATATCGGCTTCTTCCTCAAACTTTACCGGCAAATAGCCGCTCGACTCAAAAAGTCGCGCGAGCGCGGAAGTCTCTGAGTAATTCAGTTTACAACCAAGTGTATGGAATGCAACAGTGCGAGGTGTAGCCATTTTTGAAAAAAGAACCGCAAAGGTAGTAAAATGGGCGATATTACAGGCTAAACAATTAAATAGTCATGAAAGTTGGTGCTCTTTCAACCTTTTTTAAGTTAGACAGTCCTGCCTGGCACTCCCTGCATGAAGCACACCGGAATTTCAACGTAGGCAGCGATATTATCAGACTTTATCAACCGGATGTTTGTCCATTTGGCGGGATTTTGCCTCCCAGTGTAGAAAACATACTTCAGTTGGCTGATATCATTTCGCCCGGTACTACCTTTTTCCTTTTGGGCGATTTACCGCCCTTACCACCCGGATTTGAGCTTTTGCATGAGCTGCCCTGCGTTCAGATGGTTTGTCAGCATGTTATTGAGGTTTCGCCGTCGGAAAGGCTGGTTTACCTGAATAATGACTATGTATTGGAACTGGTAGATTTGGTACAAATGGTACAGCCAGGGTATTTTCAGTCAAAAACCTGCGCCATGGGTGATTATTTTGGCATTTTCAAGGATGGAAAACTCGTTGCAGCCGCCGGGGAGCGGATGCGCATGGATGATTTTACGGAAGTGAGCGCGGTGGTTACCCACCCGGATTTTGGGGGAAGAGGGTATGCCAAACAGTTGGTGGCGCATGTGGTAAACAAGAATCTGGAGGCTGGAAAAATTCCGTATTTACATGTTGCAGAGCATAATACGCCGGCCATCGGTTTGTATGAAAAACTGGGATTTTCTACCCGAAGAATCATTCCATTGCGGAAAATCAGCCGAGGTTTTGTTTGATGACCGAGTACCAATTAATATGGAGCAAAATATTCGAAAATGGCGCAAATTCCATTGCTACCCAATCTCCCTTTTCCAGGCCGGCGTATACAGATGAATCTACTTCGTGGCGTGCTTTGGGGCTGCGTGAGCCCAGCCAGACATAGTATTTGTTGTGACTATGGGATCGTCCCTTACCAGCCACTTCCACTTTTCGGATAATCTTGAACCCGCCTTGAAGATCCTGGTTAAGTTTTTTTCTTTTAGGTAAGTATGTCAAAAGGATCAGACTGGCACTTATGATTAGTATGCCTAATCCTCCTTTCAAATACCCCAAAGTCTTCAAAATCCCCATGTGATGACGGCTATCAAAGCCAATGGCAATTACCAAAACTGCATTTAGTGCTAAAAATGCCCAAAATGCTTCAGACGGATTTTTTCGATATTCATACAGCAGTCTCTGTTGCTCCTTTTCCGTTAAAGGCGCCTTGGTTGTCGGGTTGCGATTTTGGGTTGAAGATGAAAAGTTGTCAAATTCCATGTTACATCTTGAGCAATTTTCCAATCCGTCCATCAACCTCAAACACATAAAAACCAGGCAGGATCTGGGTCAAATCGATCTCGAAAATATTGCCCTGCAAATCACTCTGCCGTAAAACCACTTGACCGGTCATGTCCATTAACCTGAACTCATATGCGGATGAAACATTATCCTGAAGGGTAAAAGTTGCAGTGCCGTTAACCGGATTTGGGGTAACGGTGATCGTTTGAGTGTCTTCTAACTGTTTGGGTTCCTCTGTATCAACCGTTAATGGTTGTTCGGTGTAGAATGCAATAAGCACCATCATTTCATCATCAGAAGTAGGGCCAAAATTGACCGGCGCCGGTCCTTCATTGACCCATTGCGCTTCATGGATCAGGCCGTTGCCCCATTTAATGGGCAGCAATGGCTCCCAATAGCGGATAGGAATATGCTGATAATCGTACCAGGGAGAACCACATCCTGGCACCCCCATGCTGCAGGAGGCATCATAAATCAGGTCGCCTTTCTGACCATTTGGCTGGCGTTTCCAAACCTTATATCCCCGGCCATATTTGTGCGTATGTCCCATAAGTCCCCAAATGTAAATACTGTCGGCTCCTAACTCAAATTCCGATTTGGTATGGGTAACCAGATCGCCGCTATTAGGAATAGGGATTTGAGGGTTAACCAGTAATGCAGCAAACATTTCCTGATCAGCAGTGCCTGTGGGCTGGGTATACACATTAACATACGCCTCACATTGATAGGGTTTGGTCAAGGAATAATTGATGTAATGAGAATTGAGGTCGAGTACGAGGTTGTTGTCCCATTTAAAAGCGGTTTTACCGGGCAAGCGAAGGTCTGTTGCCTCCTGAACGGCTGCCACCAGGTTGATTTGGTTGTGGTTGGCGTTCAAACGAAGGCCTGCCGGGATGGAATTAGCGCCATTGCCTGTGAAATTATATAACAGAAAATGGTGGGAAAAAGGAGAGATTTTGAAGTCAATGCCATTCACCTCTACATCTTCAGGCAGGGTCAATTCCCATTTTTGGTAATATTCCACTTCCCCATCCGGGGCAAGGAAAAACGGACCCATTTTAATTTGGAATCCTTCGCCAGGTGCAGGACCCGGTGGTGGTCCGTCGGGGAATGATTTTTCACCACCTACGTTGTAAAAGGTTTCCACCACTGATTTGCTGAAAAGCGTGCCGGTGCTTTTGGCTCCGAACAGAATCCACTGCCGGATGATTTCCTTTTCCAGGTCGGAAAGTGCATTTGCAGGGAAGTCTTTTGGCATCTCACTGCCTTCATTAGCATGGAGGGCACCGATGGTAGGTTCAAGCCCCCGATTGATTTTCCGGAATAAAAAGCTACGGTCTGCACGACCCGGATAAATCCGCTTATAACCCTGGCTTGCCGCAAATGCATTAGCAGGGTTCACGTTAACTAATTTAGTTGCCACATTTTGTGCACGCAGCAACTCCGTAGCGCCCGTGCCGACCAAATCGAGTCCGCCGGCAGGTGTTGCACCGCTATGGCAGGAAGTGCATTTGTTTTGAAAGATTTTGTAGACTTCCTGAACGGAGGGGAGGGTGGTTTGGGCGGATAATTGCAGTCCGATCAGGCAGAAAAAGAGGGTGAGTAGTTTTTGCATAGCGTTACAGGAATGTTTTGTACAAAGGTAGAGGTTTGATGTTGAAGAAATGACACTACAAAAATAATAGACCATCAATCTATTTAGAAGGTTTAGTGAGCCAGTTGAAAAAAGGCAGAATTCGTTTCCCTGAAAACTTGATCAGGCCTATTTGTATTCCACGACCCTCTTTCGCAGTATTAATCAGGCCAATTTGAATACCTCCCAGGCTTTGGGTCCGGTTGATCAGACCAGATATTTGCACCCCATCGACATTAGATGCGACATTTAGCATGCCGGCCAATTGAGTCCCCGTCACCTCCGATGCAACATTTAGAAGTCCGGCAATCTGAATACCATCAACCTCTTGAACTGTATTTACCAATCCGGATAGTTGTATCCCTTTAAGGCTATCTGCTGTATGGTTATAAATCCCGGCAACCTGTACCCCGTTACCATCGCCTTTATTCAAATTAAACAATCCCGCCACCTGTATTCCCTGCACCTTGTTTCTGGTGAAATTGCCCAATCCGGCCACTTCAAAAACGCGCACTTCTGCGGATTGGCCAGCCAGGATATTCACTGAAACGTTGTTTGCCACTTTGGGGCTGAGGATGTGGTTGGTCCCTAGTTTGGGCAGGAAGGAAATTTGAAACTGTCGGCTAAAGGTATCCGGCACATTCAACTCGTGCCATTTATCCAATTGCGTGTTAAAAAAATAGTCCACTTCCGATGCGGCCTTTTTTAAAGAATGCCTGATGGCCAGTTGCAGCGCAGGGGTGTCGTTGGCCGGAATTGCTACGGGTTTCAGTTGCAGATTATAGTGTGTGGGTGTAAGAGACGCTACCTGTAACAGGGTATCACGATAGCCCAGGCGTGTAACCACGATCTGACTGTTTTTCTTGATTTTTAGTTTGTAATACCCTGTTGAATCGGTGGTAGTCGCCCGGAGTGTCTTTTTGTCGTAGATGGTTACGTTAGCAAGGCGTTCGTTGGTGCCATTGGCCCGGATTACCCCACTGAGCTCAGATTTAGGCGGTTTTTCCTTTTTGAGAATGAGGTGGCGGCCACTGCTTTTTACCACATAGTTTTCACCCAGCATTTCCCGCAGGATTTCCCGTACTGTCCAATCCCGGGCTTGTAGCGTTACCCGGTGGGTTGGGCTCAGGATGCGTGCATTGTACGACCACTCGAAATCGGCCTGTCGGGCCACTTCATCCAGCGCTTCCTTGATTGGCGTTTGGTTAAAAGTGATGGTAAGTCGCCGACTTAATACCTCAACAGCTTGTGCTGAAGACAGGGAAACCGAAGTGAAAATGAACAGGAAGATCAGGATTCTGGTCATGACAAAAGGTTAATCGGAACAAGCATCTCCTTCAAGGTAATATTGGCCGTTGACGACGCGTAGTTTGAGCGAAAAGGTTTCGGCAATGACCAGCATGATATGCTCAATGGATTCCTGGTCGAAGCGTACATGGAGTCTGCATTGTTCCAGCGCCGGATTTGACAGATGTATTTTAACCTGATACACTTTTTCTAATTCGGGGATAACCTTAGATAAGGGTGTGTCTTCGAAGGCAAATTTCCGGCTGGCCCAGGCGGTCACGTTTTCGGCAGGTGTGGTTTGACGCAGTTCAATAAGCCCGGTATTGAGGTCAATAATGGCCTGATCGCCTGCCAGTAGTTGTTTTTCTCCCTGGGTAGATGCCACTTTCACCTTGCCTTCATCTACGCTTACAATGACTTTTTGGGTATTGGTGCGGTTATCAACGTTGAATTTGGTTCCTAAAACGGTTACGGATACGTTTTTTACTTCTACCACAAATGGTCGTTCGGGATTGGAGGCTACGGCAAAGTAGGCCTCTCCATTTAACTGGACGCTGCGCCTGCGGTTGCTGAAACGCGCGGCTACCTGAGAGAACTGATTTACAGAAATGACGGACCCATCGCTCAGTTTTTGTTCCACAGGAGAATCTGCGGCGGCAACAGATTCCACCGGCAGGGTTGTTTCCTGTCGGAAAAACCAGAATGCGCTGATGAGCAATACCAGCGAAGCGGCAATGGCCATCCACTGCATGGGTATACGGCGAGCGCTAACTGGTTTCGTGCTGACGGCAATTTTGTTTTTAGTGCGTGCAAGCGCTTGTTCTACATCCACGGGCCGGGGCAAGGGGGTAGGGGAGGAGCCGTTCCACAACTTTTGCATCTGGTTGAAATACAGCTGATTATCAGCCGATTCCGCCAGCCATTGCTCCAAAGCCGACACTTCCTCGGGAGAGCATTCGCCTGCCAGAAATTTGGCGATTTGTTCGTCTATTTCGCTGGTGTATAGCATGGCGTCATTAAAGTCAGATTTGGATGAAGTGGAACAGAGCTGCCAGCAGGGTCAGGTATTCGGCCAGTTCGTGGCGCATGATTCTGAGTGCCTTGCCCATGTGGGTTTCCACGGTTTTGATGGAAATGCCGAGTTGTTCTGCAATTTCACGGTATTTAAGTTCTTCAAACCTGCTCAGTTCAAAAACCTGCCGGCATTGCGCGGGCAATGCAGCCAGTACCTTTTGCAGGCGCTGTTGCAATTCGGGGAGTTCCGGGGCAGATTCAAATTCCTGAGCCATTTGTCTGGTTTGATGTTGCACAAACTTCTCCTGTACTTTGATGGAACGCAAACGGTTCAGCGCCTGATTATGTACCATCCTGTACAAATAAGCTTTCATAGAGTGCTGAACACCAAGGCTTGAACGCTGTCCCCAAAGTTTGACGAAGGATTCCTGAACCAGTTCCTCAGCCTCATCCTGATCGCCTTCGGTAAAGGAATAGGCATAGCGGACCAGGGGTGCATACCAGGTCCGGAACAGCGCATCGAAAGAGGCTTCATCCACTCCGATGGTTTGTTTTATGGATTGATTTTCGTTTGACACTTTTT
>DLXL01000087.1 GCA_003448025.1 Saprospirales bacterium
ATCCTCGTTCCAAAAAAATCCGCGTTCCCCGCGTCCCAACCAGCGTTCCAAAAAGCATTTAGAAATTGTATGAATAAGTCGAACCTTTTTCCCCAAACCCTGTTTACCTTTGCGATTAAATCTAAATAAGGACATGACTCAGCGCAAACTCATATATCTGGACAACAATGCCACCACCCCTTGCGATCCGCGCGTGGTGGATGCGATGGTACCCTATTTCTATGAAAAACACGGTAATGCAGCCAGCCGTAGCCACCAATATGGCTGGGAGGCAGAAGATGCAGTGGATTATGCCCGTGAACAGGTAGCTAAATTGCTGAATGTGGAAGACAAAGAAATCATCTTTACTTCCGGCGCTACCGAAAGCAATAACCTTGCCCTGAAGGGCGTATTTGAGATGTATGCCAAAAAAGGCAATCACATCATCACGGTTGAAACCGAGCATAAGGCTATTCTTGATACCTGTGGCCATTTGGAGAAACAGGGCGCAGAAATCACCTACCTCAAAGTTAAGGAAGACGGCCTGATTGACCTGACCGAACTGGAAGCCGCCATTAAGCCCAACACCATTCTGATCTCTGTGATGTGGGCGAACAATGAAACAGGCGTCATCCAGCCCATGCAGGAAATTGCTAAAATCTGTGAAAAACACGGTGTGTTGTTCCACTCCGATGCAACACAAGCCGTAGGTAAGATCCCAACGCATCCGCGCGAAGTGGGCATCCACCTCATGTCTTTTACCGCACACAAGATGTACGGTCCTAAAGGCGTAGGCGCCCTCTATGTGAGTCGCAAAAATCCACGTGTTAAGGTAACTGCCCAGATGGACGGCGGCGGTCACGAACGCGGCATGCGTTCCGGCACACTGAACGTTCCCGGTATTGTAGGCTTCGGCAAGGCAGCTGAGATTGCCCGTGAAGAAATGGGCAAAGACGCTGAACGCCTCAGCAAACTGCGCGACCACCTGGAAGCCGAGCTCACCAAAATGGAAGAAACACAAGTGAATGGAAATGTAGGCAGCCGCATGCCGCATGTTTCCAATATCTCCTTCAAACACGTAGAAGGGGAAGGATTAATGATGACATTCAACCAAAACATTGCAGTATCTTCCGGCTCAGCCTGTACTTCTGCGTCGTTGGAACCATCCTATGTACTTGTAGGGATGGGCCTGGGCGACGACCTGGCTCACTCCAGTATTCGTTTCTCCCTGGGTCGTTTCACCACCGAAGAAGATGTTGAACAAGCCATCGAACTGGTACGCAATGGGGTAAACCACATGCGTGAACTCTCTCCAATCTGGGAGATGTACAAAGACGGCGTGGATCTGAGCAAAATTGAGTGGGCAGCTCATTGATTGAATGTGGGAAATGTGAGTGCATGAGGAATAGAGCCAAAGATTTTGTTGAGTTATTTACCCCACCTCATCAAACCCCTCAAACGCTTCCAACCCCTCAAACCTTTCAAACCCGCGTTCTATGCCTATTCAAAGTCCGCCAGATCCGTTTACAGAACTCATGTACAAGATCTACTATTTTGTGAAAGGCTTGTACTACCGGCTTTTGAATCCAAAAAAACCGAATAAATAAAACTCAGGAGTTTTCTTCTACAACAACGCTAAATACATTGTACAATGGCATATTCAGAAAAATTGCTCGACCATTTCAAGAGTCCACGAAATGTTGGCTCGCTAAATAAAGACGCCAAAAATGTAGGCACCGGCCTGGTAGGCGCACCTGAGTGCGGCGACGTGATGCGTCTGCAAATTGAGGTAGACGACGAAACCGGCACCATCCGTGATGCAAAGTTTAAAACCTTTGGCTGTGGCTCAGCTATTGCCTCTTCCTCACTTGCTACCGAGTGGCTCAAAGGCAAAAGCCTGGATGATGCCATGCGTATTGATAATATGGACATTGTAGAAGAACTGGCGCTGCCGCCCGTTAAAATACACTGCTCCGTATTGGCAGAAGATGCCATTAAAGCGGCAATTGCAGACTATCAGAAGAAGAATAACCTTGGTTGAGATATGAGATATGAGATATAAGATATGATTGATCCCACTCACTCATATCCCATATCCCATATCTCATCACTCATATCCCATATCTTACATAAATCATGATCTTCGTAGCAGACAGCGCCAAGCAAAAAATTCAGGAAGTGCGTCAGTCTTCAAAATTGACTGACGACTTTTTCATCCGGGTCAGTGTGACTTCCGGGGGCTGCTCCGGTTTGTCGTACAAGTTGGATTTCGATAATGAATCCAAGCCAAATGATCAGGTTTTTGAAAATAACGGAGTGAAGGTGGTCACAGACCTTAAAAGTTTCCTTTACCTGTTTAATACCACATTAGAATTTTCCGGGGGCCTTAACGGCAAAGGATTCTCCTTTAACAACCCTAACGCCACCCGCACTTGTGGATGCGGTGAAAGTTTCGCTGTGTAAACGCGGACTGAGTTTCAGTATTTCAGACCACCATCCACCCTAAAAGCCCCTGCCGGTACCATGACCGACAGGGGTGATTGTTTTCACGTGGCTACACAACGAAACAGGGTGTTGTTTTCATTTGTTATATTAAGTATCTAAGTAGGAATCGCATAAATATGAGTGCGTTTCTGGCTCTGTTTTGTTTTATCTTCTGATGAAGTATTTCGCACCCGTTCTCTAAATCGTTGATACAAAGGTGCACCTGAATGCAGGGCCTGTACACGCGTAATACTACCCAATTGAACATTTCAGGTGTTTTTACCTGCATACCTTTATCATCAGGATAAACCCTTACTACAATTAGGGTATTTACACGGAATTACCCCGATTTTTCACTGTAACAAGCAATTTGGGGTAATTTTTGCAGTTTTTCCATAAGCGTCGTTCTTTACTTAGAGCATGTTGGTTAGTTTCTGACGGAGTCAATAAATTGAGCTTTTTTCGCCAGTTTTTGCGTTTTTCCCGCCCGGCCAGGCCGTTCGAACGGGGAAGAAGCATAACTTGAGTTATGCAACTGAAAAAAGGAGGAAAAAAGAGCGTTTTTGACCCTGAAAGAAAATCTCCAACATGCTCTTAACGGCCTTTATCCATCATTTTCATCAACCGATTACACATCATGAGTAACTCCCGTTTGCTTCTTCTAACCGTTCTAATGCTTACCCTCGCTGCATTTTTTGCCTGTAAAAAGGATGCAGTAAACCAATCAACACTCCATATACGTTTGACCGATGGGCCTGGCGACTTTCAGCAGGTAAATGTGGATATCCAGGAAATACGGATCAAGAGTGCACAGGATTCCGCACAATGGATTACCCTCTCCACAAATGCCGGCGTGTACAACCTGCTTGATTTCCAAAACGGAATTGACACCCTGATCGCATCAGGACTTGTACCTCCTGATACATTGAAAGAGGTTCGTTTCATCCTCGGGCCCAACAACTCCGTTATGGTGGATAGCGTGTTGTATGCAATGGAAACACCCAGCGCACAGCAATCCGGACTTAAGATTAAAATTGATAAAAAACTGCAACTGGATATAAACACCCTGATCCTTGATTTCGATGCTGCACAATCCGTCAAAATCCAGGGCAATGGTGTTTATCGCCTACATCCGGTTATCAAGTTGAAATAAGATATTTGACTATCCTGATATTGTAC
>DLXL01000114.1 GCA_003448025.1 Saprospirales bacterium
TTGAAACTGCTGAGGTATTGACCTGCGATCAACATCACCGCACTTCCCGCTATCTCACTCATGCTGCGAACAATGGGATAAGTACCACTTTCATCTTTAAAATTTTCAAAACTCAAAGCAGTCACCCGCTTTTCCATCATTTGTACAATCAATTCCTTCTTCAATGCTGAAAAATGAACCGGTGAAATGATGGTCTGATTCATTTGTATCAGCGGCATGTCTTCCTCAACAGGAGGGGCACTCTTTACGAGAATAGGGCAACGAAAGACCTCTTCCCGATCGTACACAATAGTTGCACCTGCCTCTGCATAATCATGGTCGGAAAAATGACTTGCTTCGCCGGCATTGTGCTCAACGCTTACCCGGTTGCCATTCATCACCAATACCCCAACTGCATCGGGAGTGAGTGCGATTCTATTCTCCTGGAATGCCGTCTCCTTGGGTATCCCGATGTGCAACTTGGTACCCTGGGGCTTAACATCTAAAACCTCTTCCTGAGGCTCATACTGAAATGACGCTCTTGTTGATGATTTGGAAGCCATGAAAAAAGAATTAATTAGAAGACGTATAAATATACCTCAATTGTAGCAGATTGAACCCAGAAATGAATCCACTGCAGTGTATCATGTAGTTATGATTTGCCTGGTAGTTGCATCGACCACCTTCAGATAAATATGAAATGTATCCGCCGGCAAAAGATCTTCCGCCCGCTCCGGCCACTCTATCCAGCAACGCTCCTCCCCCAGCAACCTATCTTCCACCCCCGCTTGTATGGCTTCCTCGCTGTCACGCAACCTGTACCAATCCATGTGACACAAAACTTCCCCATTGGTTAACCTGTACTCATTGATGATCGAAAAGGTCGGACTCCCCGCCGGATGATCAATTCCCAACAATCGACACAATTGAATAACGAGCGTGGTTTTCCCTGCACCCATATCCCCATGAATGGCCCATATCCTGTGGTGCTTACCCTCTGCCCATAATTGCTCCGCTACCTGCCAAGCCTGATCAAAGCCATATTCCTGATTCATTACCAAATGATACAGGCTGGAAAGAGTTTAAACACAGGGCTTTCAAGACAGAGCCGGACTGATTTTCGTAACTTTGTACGCTGTTACAAGTCATTTGTAGCAACAAGCGTATATGGAGAAAGTGAATTGGAAAGTAGGCGGTATGAGTTGCACCAATTGTGCACTCACCATTCAGGATTACCTTGAGAAAAAAGGACTGGCAGAAGTGCGGGTGAACTTCATCGGCGGCGATGTAAGCTTCGACAATAGCCAACACATTTCGCAGGAAGAATTGGTGCGGGGTATACGGTCACTCGGCTATCAGGTATTGAATGGTCAGGAAAAGGCCGAACCACCTTCCCGTTTCCAACTCAACAATCACCTGCACCGATTTTTATTCTGCGCCCTATTCACGCTGCCCCTGATGCTGCACATGATTCCGGGTCTGCACATACACTGGCTGATGAACCCCTATGTACAGTGTCTGCTTACACTTCCCGTGCTCATTGTAGGCATGAACTTTTTTGGCAGGAGCGCCTGGAATTCTCTGACCAAGGGAATTCCCAATATGAACGTACTCATTGCCCTCGGTGCACTGGCTGCCTTTGGTTATAGTCTTTATGGCACGCTCGCCAACAAAGGACCCGAATTTCAATTCTATGAAACCACCGCCACCATTCTTACCCTTGTTTTCCTGGGGTATTGGCTGGAAGACAAATCAGTGGAATCAACCCAACGTGCCCTGAAAGAACTGGCAAAGGAAGAAAAGATCATGGCCAACATGATCGCCTTCGACGACCAACACCAGGAGCATATTTTTCCGGTGGAAAGCAGTCAGTTGAAAACAGGTGATTTGCTGCTGATCAAATCGGGAGAAAAAGTTCCCGCTGACGCAAAAGTACTCTGGGGAGAAGCCGGCATCGACGAGTCGCTGATCAGCGGAGAAAGCTTACCCGTTCAAAAGAAAATGAATGATTTGCTGATCGGAGGAAGTGTGGTAGTGAACGGAACCCTGAAAGCGTACGTAACAGCCACCGGAAATGCCACAGTCTTATCACAAATTTTACGATTGGCGAAAGACGCTCAAACCAATAAGCCCCCCATACAATTGCTCGCAGACAAAATCAGCGCACTCTTTGTACCACTCGTTATCGTAATCGCATTGCTTACCTGGGCACTCAACTTCTGGTTGGCTGACCTTAGCTTTGGTAATGCACTGTTAAGAGGAATCGCTGTTTTGGTGATTTCTTGTCCATGCGCTATGGGACTTGCAACGCCGGCTGCTGTTGCTGCAGGTTTGGGAAGAGCAGCACGCAATGGGGTCTTGGTGAAAAATGCTGCCAGCATGGAACTGTTTCGTCACCTGCGGCAGATCGTATTCGATAAAACGGGAACCCTGACCACAGGCGGTTTTGTCATTCGTCAATTCGAAGCGCGGGAAGAAGGATTTCGCCAACTTTCCACCGACCCGGAAATTCCCTCTGCTGAAGAAAGACAACTGATCTTGAAAAAATGGGCCTACTCACTGGAAAAATATTCCAATCACCCTCTGGCACTGGCCATCACACGCGATTGGAAAGGAAAAGATGAGTTGCGCTGGAAAACCATCGAAGAGATGAAGGGAATAGGAGTAAAGGGCATTGATAAAAATGGAGATGAATACCTGGCCGGTTCCTATGAACTTGTGAAAGACCAGACTACCGATGATACGCACAACATATACATCACCAAAAATGGTATTTGGGTGGGTTGGATAGATCTGGCAGATGAGATAAGACCGGAAGCACCGGGTGTGATTCAACAATTGAAGCAAGCCGGCTATACCACCATTCTACTCAGTGGTGACAGGAATTATAAATGTCAGCAACTGGCAGAACAACTTGGGATTGATACCTGGTATGGAGAACAGAGTCCGGAACAAAAACTGAATCGGATAGCCACGTTGAATGCCGCTGTACCGACAGCCATGGTCGGCGATGGCATCAACGATGCACCGGCATTGGCAAAAGCCACCATTGGAATATCTGTGGGGAATGCCGCACAAATTGCTATGCAGAGCGCTCACATTGTATTAATGAACAAGGGACTTACCAATCTGCCGCTTGCATTGGGAATTGGTAAGGCCACCTATCAAACCATTCGGCAAAATCTTTTCTGGGCATTTGCCTACAACATCATAGCCATTCCTATGGCGGCAATCGGCATGTTAAGTCCTGCCCTCAGTGCCTTGGCGATGGGTTTCAGTGATGTGGTACTGGGCATTAATTCCGTTCGCCTGCTGACCCGAAAAATTCTCTAAGTTACCGGTGTCAACAGACGCATGCTGCCATGAATACTCCCCAAACCATTCTTTCACGTTTCTTTCATCACCAACATTTCAGGCCATCGCAGTTGCCCATCATTGAATCTGTTGTTGCAGGAAAAGATACACTGGCCATCTTGCCCACAGGTGGGGGAAAATCAATCTGCTTTCAGATTCCGGCACTACTGTTGGAAGGTGTGTGCATCGTGGTAAGTCCTTTAATTGCCCTAATGAACGACCAGGTAGCCCGTCTTCAGGAAAAAAAGATAGCTGCCGCAGCATTACACAGAGGACAATCCCGCGAAGAGATGGAAGAAGTGTTGCAGCAGGCAGAAGCAGGTGAGCTTAAGTTTTTGTATGTTTCGCCCGAAAGAATCACCACTAAACTTTTTTTGGTTGCACTGTCACAAATGAAAGTTTGTTTGCTGGCAATTGATGAAGCACACTGTGTGTCACAATGGGGTTATGATTTCAGGCCGGCCTATTTGCGCATAGCAGAACTGAGAAAACACCTGCCGGGAGTACCCCTGATCGCATTGACTGCATCTGCAACACCAACTGTGAGAGAAGACATCGTACAGCAGCTAAAGATGAAACAGCCCGAACGTTTCGTTAACTCTTTTTACAGAAGCAATCTTCGGTACCGGTTAAAAAAAGCTGATGCAACGGATGGAATTTTGGTAGAGTTATTGAAAAAAAGCAGTGGAAGTGCCATCGTGTATTGCAGCAGTAGAAAGCAAACACACCATATTGCCCAATGGCTGCAGCTGCACCATATTTCGGCTGCTCCCTATCATGCCGGCTTGACACAGGAAGAAAGAAACCAACACCAGGAAGACTGGATCAATGACCGGGTAAGGGTGATGGCAGCAACGAATGCATTTGGCATGGGCATCGACAAAAGCAATGTCCGCTTTGTCATACATTATAACCTGCCCAGGAATCTGGAAGGGTATTATCAGGAAATCGGCCGGGCAGGCCGGGATGGTCTGGAATCAGCTGCGCTATTGTTTTTTAGCTATGGCGACCTGCTATCCTATCGGGAGATGTTTGAACAAGGTGAAGCCAGTGCTGAACAAAAAGAACTTAAGCTGGCCAAACTGGAGCGTATGTTTCAATTCGCGGAAGCACCTGTATGCAGGAGAAAAACGGTTCTCAACTACTTTGGCGAGCCTTTTGACGGGCAATGCGGCAATTGCGATGTTTGTAAAAATCCGCCGCGCCATTTTGATGCCACCATTCCAGCACAAAAGGCACTATCTGCCATCAGCAGAACCGGGCAAAGAGTAGGTATGAGTCTCCTGGTAGATATTTTGCGAGGCAGTAACAGGAAAGAAATACTGGACAACAAATACCATCTGATAAAAACCTACGGCGCCGGCAGAGAATTCAGCTATGATGACTGGCTGTATCTGCTTTCTCAAATGCTGCATATTGGCCTGATTGAAATTGCTTACGATGATCACAACTGCCTGAGAGTCACACCGGAAGGCCACAAGGTACTTTTTGAAGGCAAACAAATATCTTTGGCAATGCCTGAGCCCAAAGGCAAGCCCGGAGAAAAGGTATTCTCATCCAAAGTGGTGGAAAAAAGCAAGACGCAGCTTCAAAGAGAAGAACTGCTATCGCGGTTACATTTGCTGCGAAGGGATCTGGCCATCCAGCATGGCATACCTCCGTACACGCTGTTTAGTGACGTTACCTTACAACAAATGGTTGATGTACGCCCCTTATCAGACGCGGAAATGCTTGATGTTGAGGGGGTAAGTGAACGCAAACTACAACTTTATGGAGACGCATTTCTCC
Organism: Saprospirales bacterium; assembly: GCA_003448025.1. Lineage (GTDB taxonomy): Bacteria > Bacteroidota > Bacteroidia > Chitinophagales > Saprospiraceae > M3007. The sequence continues at coordinate 5,122 of DLXL01000114.1, forward strand.
GGGAGATCAGGCAGTTTGTGTTGGAAAAAACCAGGGCTGGAGAAAAGATCACCGGAAGCACCCACTACATCAGCTATCATATGTATCAACAGGGGAATACCGTGGAGGAGATTGCTCAGCAACGAGGATTTAGTCCGCTCACCATTATGAATCACCTGGCTACTATGTATGAACGGGGGGAGTTACTGGATATTTCCCTTTGGGTTAGTCCTGAACCCTGCGACATCATCCAGGGAGCTCTTCCCATGTTTGAAGAGCCCTATCAGCTAAAACCCCTCTATGAGCATTTCTCAGAGCGGTTTAATTATGATGAAATTCGTTGGGCAATTGCGGATTTCCGTAAGTCAGCCCACCGACGCCCCTAAAAAAAGAAATGGCCCCAGAGCTCGTTTGCCCCGGGACCCGATTCCCTTGTATAATCTCATGAAAATTTGCGAAGTCAGTGATCAATCTTGTGAACAGTGTACTTGACTTATTCTCTCTGATTGATGATACAAAGGTGCGGGTGTTTTTCTCTGCCCGAAAGGACAGCAATTGGGTGTTTCTCGCCCGGTAAAATCAAGATATATTTAAGGCAAAATCACCGTAAAGTACTGATTTACAAACTATTGCAATTAATCCCCAAAGGCACTTTTTTCGGCTTAAGAACAAAATTTACGTGCGCAACACACATAACCGCGTAGCGGTGACATTACAGTATAGACAAAAAAAAAACGCGGCGCTCGTTTGCGCCGCGTTCGGATTTCCCGTATATAATCTCATGAAAAGTTTCAAAACTGTGTGTCAATGTCCTCTCTTTATTCGCTGTCTCTGTGTTGTTTCCGTTTATTGACAGTACAAAAGTGCAGCGATCACATCCAAGCCTCAAAGACAAAAATTGTTATTTGTTGAAAAAAAAAATACCAGCCAAACCTGCCAACAAATACCATTTGATGCAATAATTGCTATTATTAAACCCAAAAGACACTGCATTTGTTGAAAAAAAATAGCAATTAATTCATGAATTAATGATTATTTTTTTTTGAATCTATCAAATAAACGGCTTTGAGCATTTTTTAGTTGCACAAAAAATGCAAATAATTTGTTTTTTCACCGGCATTTCACCAACAACCTCTTTTTTCACAATAAAAGGAGTGTACCTTTGAAGCCAGAATAATCACTTTTGGTTGAGTTTTACAGCTCATCCTTTCAACCTGTTATTAACATCTAACTTCCGATGAAAAGAATGCTACTTGCCTCTGCCCTTTCCGCCCTCTACCTAACCGTTACGGCCCAGATTACCGTTACCAGCGCTACTTTCCCGGCAGCAGGCGACTCTCTGGTTTATGCTATCGATGAACTTCCACTGGGCGTTAACCCAGCTACTGCACCTGGAGGAAACCAGGTTTGGGACTTTGGCGTGCTTCAAAAAGACACTACCTTTTCAGTAGTATACCGCCCTTCCAGTGCCGGCAGTCAGGTTGCACAATTTCCTGGCTCAGATTTAGCCATTTTAGCTCAAGGGGAGACTTATTTCAATGTAACAAACAACAATTTCGAAGTAATGGGCTTTGCAGGCCAGGACCCCACAGGACTTGGATTAAACATTACGGCAAAGTTTACCCCATTGGTTAAGGAGCGGTATGCGCCGATGAACTTTTTTGATATTAAACAAGGAACTTCGGATCTAAACCTGACTTTCCCAACCAACCAACCTCCCCTGGATAGTATTTTCTCTGGCCTGCCAGTTAATATAGATTCCATGCGAGTCCGAATTACCACCGAAAGACTAGGTGTTGTGGATGGCTGGGGAACAGCAGTGATTCCCGGCGGCACTTATCCGGTTCTTCGTGAAAAGCGAACAGAGTATACCACAACAGGTATTGATGTGTATGTTGCTTTATTTCCTGGCTTTGGTCAGTGGGTTGACCTTGGCACCCTCATCGGTGGTGGTGGCGGCGGCGGAATCGGAGGCTTCATTGGTACAGACACCACCGTTACTTACCGTTTCATTAGCAATACAGAAAAAGAAGAAATTGCTATTGCAACCATGAACAACGATTTAACCACCGTGGAAACCATCCGGTTTAAAAACCTGAGCACTTCCCCGACTCTGGAACCGGTGATTGATTTTGCAGGCAGTATTCAGGCATTCCCCAACCCTGCTGTGGAATGGGTACGTTTTGACTGAACCAATATCCCGGCTGGCGAATACACTTTGAAAATTTTCAACCTTCTGGGCAAACAAGTCTGGAAGACAAATTATACGCTATCCGGCAACACCTCTTTCCGAATAGAGTTGGATAATTTTAAGAAGGGCACATACATCTATAGCCTGGTGGACAAAAACGGCAATGCAGTAGGCACTAAACGCCTGGTGATTCTCAAGCCCTAATACATCCTCCCTTATATTGTTTTGTCCTTTTAGAAAAGTCATTCCGAAAATCGGGGTGACTTTTCTCATTTTGCATCATGGCGATTCGCATTGGCTAATCTGTGGAACTGGTAAGCGCTTTCCTATCAAAACGGAAAGAGAGTCTATGGCATAGCAGGTCTGAAAGCCATTTTCCCGCATTTCCAAATACGCACCTGGTTCATCATTAGTTCTAAATTAATCTGATTTTTGTCGAATAGTCTGGGGCGAATTGATCATAAACCTTGCTCTTTGAAGTCTACATTGGATTAAAAAATTTTGCTACGTTACACATGAAAAAACTCTCACTCAGTACACTCGCTCTTTTTCTTTTTCTCTCTGCATTTGCACAAAACTACAACATTACCTTCCGGTCTAAAATCAGTTTCCCCGGTCAAACGGTAGCTAATATGTGTGGATGGGCATCGCCTGATGGAAAAGAATATGCCCTGGTAGGTGCTTCCAAAGGAATGGTAATCGTTGATGTTACCAACCCGGATGCACCACAGCAAATTGTTCAGATTCCGGGACCGGATAACTTTTGGAAGGAAATTAAAACCTACGGGAACTACGCCTACATTGTTACGGAAGGCGGCTCCGGTGTACAAATAGTTGATTTAAGCGCTTTACCCTCCAGCACACTCCCTTCCAAATATTATAAAGGAGATGGAGCGATCGTCAACCAACTAAATGCCATCCATGCCCTGCACATCGACGTTACCAAAGGCTACTTATATGCCTATGGTAGTAATTTATTTAATGGAGGCGCAGTGGTACTGGATTTAAAGCCCGATCCCTGGACGCCCAAATATGTTGGAAAATTCGATCAATTAGGCTATATCCATGATGGTTATGTAGACAACGATACGTTGTACGCATCACATATTAATGCCGGGCTTTTCTCCATCGTAAACATGACGAACAAGGCCGCTCCGGAATTGATCAATACGCAGTCTACCCCCACATTGTTCACCCACAATACCTGGCTTTCAGAAGATCGTAAAACCATTTTTACAACAGATGAAACTGGCGATTCATTTTTGGGTGCATACGACGTTTCTGACCCTACAGACGTTCAATTCCTGGATAAATTCCAAACCGCTCCCGGATCCGGAAGCATTGTACATAACACACACATCAGAGGAAAATATGCCATTACTGCCTGGTATACAGAAGGCGTAAACATTGTTGATGTAACCAGACCGGAAAATCTGGTAGAAACAGGCAAATATGACACCTATCCTCAAGGATCAGGCGGATCTTTCGATGGATGCTGGGGCGTTTATCCATACCTGCCATCAGGCAATCTGGTAGTAAGCAACATTACCCCCGGTGAACTTTGGATACTCACTCCATCTTACCAAAGAGCCTGTTATTTGGAAGGCAAAATCACGGATGCCTCCACCGGCGCATCGATCAGCGGGGCACTGGTATTGTTCAATGGAAACAACACCAGTGGCAAACAAAGCAAAAACGACGGAACCTACGGTATCGGACAATTAACGCCAGGGCTTGCCAATGTGCAGGTGACAAAATTCGGGTACCTGCCGGCATCCGCACAGGTGAACCTGATTACAGGCGAAATTGTACAGCAGGATTTTGCGTTAACCCCTTCCCAGTCTTACAGTGTCAGCGGCATCATACGTCGGGCCGACAACGCAGCACCAATCCCGGGTGGGCAAATTGCGGTGCTTTCTCCAGACATATCGTACAATTTGGTTGCAGATGCAAATGGGGCTTTTGCTATACCAAGTGTTGTAGGTGGGTTGTACGATGTTGTTGCGGGCGCATGGGGATACCGTTATGAGATACAAAACCTTAGTATCAATGGCAACCAGCAACTGGTACTGGAACTTACAGAGGGCTATCAGGATGATTTTGTATTTGATTATGGCTGGGAGTCAAGTGGAACTTCTGCTACCGGAAAATGGGAACGTACCAGTCAACCGCTGGAAATAAATGTTGGCGTAGTTGTGGCGCCCGGCGCTGATGTACCTGGTGATGTTGGATTTTCCTGTTTTGTAACAGGCAACTCATCGAATGAGATCGATCTGGATGATGTTGAAAGTGGTACATCTATCCTGACTTCACCAATCATGGATCTAAGTAACTACCTTAACCCAAGGATTACCGGTAAAGTATGGTGCGTGAGTGCAAACATTAATCAACAGTTTGTAGACTCAGTTAAGGTATACATCAGCAATGGGATTCAGGAAAAACTGGCCTGGAAAAGGAAAGGAAACGTATTTGATTGGCAAAACCTATCCTTTGATGTAACTGATTTCGTACCGCTCACGGATCAAATGCGGATCAGGATTGTAAGCTTCGATAATCCTAATACAACGATATTCGACACGCATGAAGCGGCGTTTGACCAGTTTAATGTATCGGATCAGCCACTTGCGACATCCGATCCGGAATCTGTCATTACCCTGAACGCATCTCCCAACCCATTTTATGATCAGACGTTGATCCGTTATGAACATGCTGATACTGATGCGAGACTGGAAGTATTTGATCTTTCTGGTCGTATGCGTGCATCATATCCGCTCACTGATCATGAAGGAACTGTACTCTTAGGCGGATCATTACCGCCAGGCGTATATTTGGTTAAATTACATCAAATAGAAGGTTATTCAGCCCCTCTCAAGATCGTAAAGGTTCGTTAATTGAGCAATTGAGGTTTTATTAATCCGGGGATTTTTTGCCAAGATGCAAAAAATCCCCGTTTTTTTTGGGCAATTAGCCCTAGTCATGATTTCCTTTGAGCAAATAATAATTTAGCATCATCTTATGAGCCAAAACATTCTTGTAACCGGAGGCGCAGGATTTATTGGATCACATACTGTCGTAGCGTTGGCAGAATCTGGATTTAACCCAATTATTATCGACGATTTTTCCAATTCAGAGCCTTCCGTTCTGGCCGGTTTACGGAATATCCTTGGCAGAGATATCCCTTGCTATGCACAGGATTGTAACCAATTTTCTCTGCTCAGGAGCATCATAAGGGATCACCAGATCAGTGGAGTCATCCATTTTGCAGCCTTTAAAGCTGTGGGGGAATCCATGGAGGAGCCTCTGGCATATTATCGAAATAATTTGGGCTCACTGATTACGCTAATCGATGCTATGCTGGCTGAAGGGATTACCAATCTAATATTCTCTTCGTCCTGCACAGTTTATGGCAATCCAGACAACCCTCCAGTCACTGAACTGACTCCTGTAAAGCCGGCCACATCTGTTTATGGAAACACCAAACAAATTGGAGAAGAGATCATTAGGGATGTATGTGCGGCAAAACCACTAAAAGCTATCTCACTTCGGTATTTCAATCCTGTAGGCGCCCATCCAAGCGCCGAAATTGGTGAGCTCCCCAGAGGCATACCGAATAATCTGGTACCTTACGTGACCCAAACTGCTGCCGGTTTGCGCAAGCAGTTAACCATCTTTGGTGGTGACTACCCCACTACAGACGGGACTTGTATCAGGGATTACATCCATGTTATGGATCTTGCCGAGGCTCATGTGGCTGCTCTTCAGTTTTCCTTTCAACAAAAAGAATCGGTCTACTACGATACGTTTAACCTTGGTTCCGGGCAAGGCAACAGTGTGCTGGAATTGGTGCATCAATTTGAAAAAATCAGTAAAAAGCCATTGCCCTACCAAATTGGCCCACGCAGAGAAGGAGATGTAGTTGCCGTTTGGGCAGATGTACAAAAATCAAAGGAACTCCTGGGCTGGAGTACCCGACGCTCTCTGGAGGAGGCATTAAGAGACGCCTGGAGATGGCAACAAAAATTTGGTTAACGTAGCACCCATGAATAGAAATGAATCTATCACGAAACTTTCAACTGAAGCCTTTGATGTCTGCATCATTGGTGCAGGAGCAAGCGGCGCCGGATGTGCCCTTGATGCTGCACTCAGAGGTTTGAAGGTAGCATTGATAGATCAGTCTGATTTTGCTGCGCAAACCTCCAGCAAAAGCACCAAACTCATTCATGGAGGCGTCCGATACCTCGAGCAAGCTTTCAAAAATTTCGATCTGGCACAGCTGCGTCAAGTCAAACATGGGCTCCGCGAGCGTAGTATTCTCCTATCGAATGCGCCCCATCTGGCCCATCCGCTTGGTCTGATCACTCCGGTTTTCCATTGGTGGGAGGGCCTTTATTATTGGATTGGCCTAAAAATGTATGATTGGTTTGCAAAATCCGGCTCCGGAATGAAGGACTCCGGTTTGCCATCCAGCAAATGGCTTAGCAAAGCCAGTACCCTGAAATTGATTCCGGGACTCAGCCCCCGGATCCACAGCGCTATTTTGTATTTTGATGGCCAGATGAATGATGCGCGGTACAATCTTGCTTTGGTGAAAAGTGCCGCTGAAATCTCATCCTTTCAGGCAGCAAATTATGTAGATGTTCTGGGGTTCGACAAAAACGAAAAGGGCCAGATATATGCTGTCAGAGTGAAAAACTTAGCTCCTGACAGCCCGGCTCCACATGAATTTAGTATACGCGCAAAAGTCTTTTTGAATTGTACAGGACCTTATGCTGATCATATCCGACGGCTGAGCAATGATAAAACGCCGCTCAGAATCAAACCATCTAAAGGGGTTCATCTGACGCTTTCCGGTTCGGAATTGGGTAGAAGCCATGCCTTGCTAATCCCCAAAACTGCTGATGGAAGAATGGTATTTGCGATACCTTTTGAAGGCAAAATATTGCTGGGAACTACTGATGAAGCATATTCCGATCTTTCCAAAGAGCCCGTTTTGCTTCAAAAGGAGGTGAACTTTTTATTGGATGCGCTTCAACCTTATTTAACTACCCCCATTTCTTCTGACTCGGTTCTGGCAGGATTCGGCGGTATCCGGCCGCTGTTGGCCCCGCAAAAAGAATTAGATGAAAAACAAACCAAAACCATGCTCAGGGACCATGTGGTTGAAACAGATGCCCAAAGCGGTTTAATCAGTCTGCTAGGCGGAAAATGGACCACTTACAGAGTCATGTCCAAAGATGCCATGGATGTAGTTTGCCAGGTTCTGCAAAGTAAGTTTAGCTTTTCAGCCATTCCAGCATCATCTACTGTTCATTTCAAATTATTGGGAGGCAGGAAATACACGAAAACCCAATGTGACCAACTATTCCAAACCACCGGATTGCCCATGGATATCTGCAAGCATTTATGCGCAAACTATGGTGATGAGGTTTTTAAAGTGGTGGCATTATTGGAAGACAACCCGAATTTATCAGCACGCATTCATGCTGACTACCCTTATATCTGTGCAGAAGTAGTATATGGTGTGCGTTCAGAAATGGCCCTGACCATCCGGGATTTCATGGCTCGCAGGATCAGACTGGAAATCATAGATTGGGCCGTTGCCAGACAGTCTGCAGTTTTGGTTGCTAAATGGATGGGCCAGGAATTAGGCTGGTCAGATACTATGCAGGCAAAAAAAGTAAAAGAGTATCAGGCGCTACTTGATGCGTTCCGGCATCAGGCAAGTAACCCATAACCTCTAACACAATTTAACTTATTCATGATGAACCAGTTCTTAGCAGAATTCATTGGCACAGCACTCCTTGTATTGTTGGGTAACGGAGTTGTAGCAGGAGTTGTACTCCGGAATACCAAAAATGAAAATTCAGGCTGGATTGTGATTACCATCGGCTGGGCGCTTGCAGTCACTTTTGCTGTTTATGCAGTAGGTCGAATTAGTAACGCCCATTTGAACCCTGCTGTCACCCTGGCGTTGGCAGTAACCGGCCAGTTTGCCTGGAGCTAGGTGGTTATATACATCGCTGCGCAGATGCTGGGCGGGATACTGGGCGCCATTCTGGTGTATCTTCATTACTACCCTCATTGGGAGCCGACTCAGGATAAAGGATCTAAAAGAGCAGTCTTTTGCACCTCGCCGGCCATTCGGCACATACCTTCCAACTTTTTTAGTGAATTTATGGGAACCTTTGTGCTGTTGGTAGGACTTTCTGCCCTGGGAGCCAACCGATTTGCAGAAGGGCTCAATCCATTGGTGGTTGGGGCGCTGGTACTGGCCATTGGACTCTCCCTGGGAGGCACCACCGGATATGCGATTAACCCGGCAAGAGATCTTGGGCCACGAATTGCCCATGCAATCCTTCCAATTCCGGGAAAGGGCGGATCCGATTGGGGGTATTCATGGATCCCGGTCCTGGCTCCAATTCTGGGAGGCGCTGCAGGGGCCATCACTTACAGAATGTTGTTTCCGCTATAATTTTTAAGCAAGCCTTGAGACACCTGTTATTGAACCAACGTTTTGTACCTGAAAAGCTGGTTCGCCATTAACTTAGCATAAAACACAAGAGCCACCCCAAACCAGGGATGGCTCTTGTTCATATTAGCCTAGAAGAAATTACTTCACGTACAATTCAATTTCAACGCGGCGGTTTTGTTCGCGGCCGGCAGCCGTTTTGTTGTCGCCAATTGGTTTGGTTTCACCAAATCCAGCAGAAGTAATCCTGGAAGCAGCGATTCCTTTGCTTACCAGATAATCATAACAGGCTTTAGCCCGGCGCTCGGAAAGCACCTGATTGCGCTTGTCATTACCTACATCATCTGTGTGGCCATTGATATTCAGGCTGTATTCAACGTTGGTTTTCATGATAGAAACAACGTCATCAAGCACTGCAAATGATTTTTTCAGTAACACAACTTTAGCTGTTTCGAACTGAACAAGCTTGACTGTACGCTCCAGTTTGGCTTTTTCCTCTTTTTTGACTTCAGGGCAACCACGCAGCGCAGCAACACCTGGTTTGTCCGGACAGTTATCAGTGTCATCATAGATACCATCGCCATCAGAATCCGGGCAACCTTTGTGGGCAGAATCTCCTTTTTTATCCGGGCAGGCATCATCCTTGTCTGCCACTCCGTCGCCATCGCGATCGGGGCAGCCCATAGTAGCAGCAGGGCCAGCTTCACGTGGGCATTTATCCTGTGCATCTGTAATACCATCGTTGTCGGTATCCGGGCACCCTTTCATGGCCGCGAGACCTTTTACATCCGGACAATCGTCAGATGAGTCCACGATTCCATCTTCATCACGATCCGGGCAGCCTTTGGTTGATACAGGGCCTTTGAGATCAGGACAATTGTCTTCAGTATCAATAATACCGTCGCCATCGCGATCTGGGCAACCCATGAGGTTTGCCAAACCGGCAACATCCGGGCATTTGTCAGCTTCATCTGTCACGCCATCACCATCGCGGTCAGGGCAACCCATCAAATCTTTCACCCCGGGTACATCCGGACACTGGTCATTACTGTCGGAAACACCATCTCCGTCACGATCTTCTTCACCGAACAAAACTGTCAGGCCAAGACCATGTTGCCAGCCAGAACGATTTTCAATAGAAAAGCGATACTGGGTTTGAGCGCTCAGGTATAAATTAGGCAAAATGCGCAGATTTAAACCTGCACCTGCCGGGATATTAAAATCAAATTCATCTTTATCAAAATCCCAGGTGGAGCCAAGACCAAGATGCAAACTTGGTATGACGAGGGATTTGCTGCTGGTCAAATTGTTTTGCAGCATCACATCCAGATTCCCAATAAGGTTGGTACGATTTGAATTAGCATATTGAACTGTTCCAAATTTCAATGGTACGACCAGCCACGTATTTTTGTGAATTCGACGGCCATAAGAAACTTCCACTCCGCGTTCTTCAGCATCTGTAAACACCTGATCCCAGTCTTCCCAGGCAGGAGTAGGATTTATGTAGTTGTTCCAAAGGGTTCTAAAAGTAAGGGATTGATTAGTTTGAGCTGATACTTCCGATTGAACAAATACCAGAACACCTACTAAACAAAGGATGGTCAATAGCTTCTTCATACTGAATTGGTTTGGTTATGCAAATGTTTTGCTTCGACGGTCAAAATTAACTCATGTCACAAGATTATGAATATTTGTTCTTAAATGTTTAATATTTTTTCAATAACTAAAGAGCATGATTAAATTTTTAAAGGGTCTAAATTTGCATAATTTTAAAGGAAATTACAGCTAAAAATTAGGCATACCCGTTAGTTGCGGTAGTTTTGTTGCGCAAATTCTGGTTTTGATCTCTACTTTAGAGAAATCGATCAGATGTTAGCTGCTTTTTGGCAAAAATGCCTCAAAGTTATATGAAAACCATAATCACATCACTTTTTATATCACTTAGCGAATGAGTTGGCTTTCTAAATTTTTTGACTCGTCCATCGGCCAAAAGGTCATCATGTCTCTGACGGGTCTGTTTCTGATGCTATTTCTGGTCATTCACCTGTTAGGCAATTTACAATTGCTGAAAGACGATGGCGGTGAAGCGTTCAATACTTACGCTTTTTTCATGACCCACAATCCACTGATCAAGATTGTTTCCTATACGCTATATGCTTTCATAGTGATTCACACTATTCAAGGCCTGCGCTTATGGCTATCCAACCGAGCCTCCAGAGGTGTTGAAAAATATGCTGTTCAGCATACAAGAAGTTCCGAACGTTCAGCCCGAAATATGGCCTGGTTCGGGATCGTCATTCTTATATTTCTCATCCTCCACCTTTGGCAATTCTGGCTTCAAATGAAAATGGGCGTATTACCTCCTATCGAGGTAGAAGCTTACGACCACCCTGTTCAAAACTTGTACCTGCCTGTTGCAGAAGCGTTTCAGAATGTATTTTACGTAATTTTCTATGTAATCTGCATGGTTGTGGTAGGTTTTCACCTTTGGCATGGGTTCTGGTCTGCCTTTCAAACACTCGGCCTTGCACACAAAAAATACACCCCGATCATTAAGGGGGTTGGTATGGTATACAGTGTCGGGATGGCGGTAGGCTTTGCCATCATTCCAATCCTGTTCTTCCTGACTAAATAAACTGGTCAGACCAGGCCATCGTAAAGGCAACCAATTTGAACCACTGTTAATTTAAACATCCTACGGGTTAAAAAACCGTACACCTAATATGGCAAAATCATCGGCCTCAGGCTCCAGCAAACTTGATTCAAAGTCCCCTTCCGGCAAAATGTCGGAAAAATGGGAAGAATACAAAGGGCACGTTGCACTTGTAGCTCCAAATAACAAGCGAAAAATTGATGTTATCGTTGTCGGAACAGGTCTGGCAGGGGCATCAGCTGCCGCTTCTCTGGGCGAACTGGGATATAACGTCAAGGCTTTCACTTTCCATGATAGCCCGCGACGCGCGCACTCCATTGCTGCACAAGGGGGTATTAATGCTGCCAAAAACTATCGCAATGATGGCGACTCTGTGTACCGACTGTTTTATGATACTATCAAAGGGGGCGATTTCCGCGCACGTGAAGCGAACGTACATCGTTTGGCAGAAGTAAGCACCAGTATCATCGACCAGTGTGTTGCCCAGGGCGTTCCGTTTGCCCGTGAATACGGAGGCTTGCTGGATAATCGCTCTTTTGGTGGCACGCAGGTGAGTCGTACTTTCTATGCCCGCGGACAAACCGGCCAGCAATTGCTCATAGGTGCTTATCAGGCGCTGAGCCGCCAGGTCTCCCTGGGTACGGTAAAGTTGTATAACCGCCACGAAATGCTGGATGTCGTTATGATAGACGGGAAATGCCGTGGTGTCATTGTACGCAACCTGCTAACTGGCAAAGTTGAGCGTCATGCAGCACATGCGGTAGTGCTTTGCACCGGTGGTTATGGCAATGTATTCTATTTGAGTACAAATGCCATGATGTGCAACACAACAGCTGCCTGGCGTGCACACCGCAGAGGTGCATTTTTTGGCAACCCCTGCTTTACGCAAATTCACCCTACCTGCATTCCTGTTTCCGGTGAATACCAATCCAAATTGACCCTGATGTCGGAATCCCTCAGAAATGACGGCCGGGTATGGGTACCAAAAAATGCAAAGGATCGCCTGACCGATCCACGCCAAATTGCGGAAGGCGATCGCGATTACTTCCTGGAGCGCCGCTATCCGGCATTCGGTAATCTGGTACCTCGCGACATTGCCAGCCGGGCTGCTAAAATGGCCTGTGATGAAGGCTTGGGCGTTGGTAAAAGCGGATTGGCGGTTTACCTTGACTTTGCCGATGCCATCAAACGCAAAGGCCGCAAGGCAGTAGAGGCTGCTTATGGCAACCTGTTTGAGATGTATGAAAAAATTACCGGCGATAACCCATACGAGGTGCCGATGCGCATTTACCCGGCCGTTCACTATACCATGGGTGGACTTTGGGTGGACTATGAATTGATGACCACGATTCCAGGCTTATATGCCTGCGGAGAAGCCAATTTCAGTGATCACGGCGCCAATCGCCTTGGAGCATCTGCTCTGATGCAGGGCCTGGCTGATGGATACTTCGTATTGCCTTACACCATCGGATCCTACCTGTCCAAAGAAATCAGTACCGGAGCAATCTCTACAGATTCACCGGAGTTTGAAAAGGCGGAAAAGGATGTTCAGGAGCGCATTCAGCAGCTTATGAACATCAAAGGCAAACAAAGCGTAGAAAGTTTCCACCGCCGACTGGGTAAAATCATGTGGGATAAATGTGGCATGGCCCGGAATGCCAAAGGCTTGAAAGAGGCCATTCAGGAAATCAAAGATCTGCGCAAGGAGTTCTGGAGCGATGTATTTGTTCCGGGAAGCACCTCAGAATACAACCCGGAATTGGAAAAGGCATGGCGTGTAGCCGATTTTCTTGAATTGGGTGAATTGATGTGTGTAGATGCGTTGAACCGGGAAGAAAGTTGCGGAGGCCACTTCCGGGAAGAACACCAAACGGAGAAAGGCGAAGCCAAACGCGACGATGATCAGTTCATGTATGTAGCAGCCTGGGAATGGAAGGGAGAAGACGCCATGGCTGAATTGCATAAAGAGCCATTAAAGTACGAAGAAGTAAAAGTAGCACAGCGCAGTTATGAATAAGCCATGAAAATCCTGAGTTGCCTAATCTTTAATCTGTTTATGCTGGTGATAGCGCATGCCCAACCAAAAGGCTGCGATTATCTCCTTCAGAAAGGAGATACCACGGTTTGTCAGGATTTCAACGGCAAAGGGAAGCTGTTTAGGGAGCATTTTTATGTGAATGGCAAACGGGAATTCACTCGTTGGTGGCATTTCAGAAAGAAAGGTGAGTACCACTTTTATCAAAAAAAGAACAAAAGTCCATTTGCCAAAAAACATGGGCCGGAAGTGCATTATTACCCGGATGGAAAGATAAAGATTTATGCCTTTTTCCAAAATGGGATCAGGACCGGCAAATGCTTTTCCTATTATCCATCGGGTAAAATGAAATCAGCCTGTAACACCAATCACAGAGGCAAATCGGATGGACTGTTTACAGAGTTCTTTGAAAACGGGCAGGTGATGCATCAGGTAAGATGGAAAGATGGAAGATTGACAGAAATCATTTCAAACCGGGATGAACAGGGAAATGATATTCCTTTTGGGACGTTTAAAGATGGGAACGGCACCTGGATTTACAGGGAGCCCGGCACCACCAAAGCATGGATTGTACACTTCAAAGACGGAAAAGCAAATAAAACCGTCAAAGTCCACAACTGATCCGGTAAAATTGTCTCAAAATCAACCTAAATGCGCCATGAAAACGATTGTTGCTTTTTTATTGCTGAGTTTTACCTGTTCAGGTTTGACAGCCCAGGATGTGATCCGGTTGAAAAATCCAGGATTTGAGTCTGAACCGGAATTCGGGGTAGTACCTGAGCATTGGATAAATCTGGGATCAACCTCTGAAACACCTCCGGATATACAGCCCGGATTTTTCGGCGTGGTTGATAAGCCTTATGAAGGTAAAACATATCTGGGGCTGGTGGTACGG
>DLXL01000496.1:0-1590 GCA_003448025.1 Saprospirales bacterium
TACGACCCCGCATTCACCCTCGCCATGCGCGGGTCTTACGACCCCGCAATTTAATCCACTTTTAATCCCTTTTTAATGGCCAACCGACAAGTATGCCTGCACATTTGCTGCCGGTTCTGGGGAGAATATCATAACACACCAAATTAACCGGGAAAGCCATACCAAAAACCGATTTTTTCCGTTTATCCCCAATTACATATCTTGCCCCGTATTATGAGCGATTACCAAAATTTCGAAACCAAACCAGCCAATAATTCCAGAACCACCACTATTGTACTCGCTGTGTTGCTGCTCCTAACAGGAGTGTCTGCTGTTTTTTTCTGGAATAAAGCCAGAACACTGGGCAACGGCAATGACCGCCTCACTGAAAATGTACAATCACTGGAAGCGGAAAAAATGATTCTTCAACACGATCTGGACAGCCTAAGCGCCTCCTATGGCGAACTTCGCCTGGAAAATGAGGATCTGCGCGGTAAAGAAGCGGCCACCGCTCAGCTTATTGTTCAAAAGGATGCGCTGTTGCAAAAGATCAAATCCCAGAACAAAAAAGAAGTAGGCGAACTGAAATTGCAGGTGCAGGAGCTTCGACAACTTAAAATTGAGTATGAAACACTGATCACCGCTGTTCAGGTGGAAAATGAACAGTTGAAAGCCGAAAACAAGCGCCTCACCGAAGAAAACGAACAACTGCAAACAGAAAACAGTTCCCTCAGCGGTCAGGTAGATGATCTGGCTAAAAAGTTAGAAGACCAGATTCGCAAGACACAATCGGCCAAATTTAAAGCCACGTCATTCCGGGTTGAGATCGGCAGCCGGGGTGATAAACAGACCCTCCGCGCGAAAAAAGCCCGCGATATTACGGTGAGTTTCGATCTGGTGGATGTACCACAGGCATATCAGGGGGATCAACACCTGTATCTGGTGATAACCGACGAAAATGGCAAGCCTATCCCTTCCTCCAAGCCCATAAAAACGTCCGTTGAAGCGCCAAGTGGGAAAGTGGATGTTACGGCGCAACAGGTGAAGCCGGTGATATTGAAAGATACGCAGAGGTTATCATTTAGCTACAAACTGGATGAAAAACTCAAAAAAGGCAACTACGTGGCAGCTATCTACTGCAATGTAGGGTTACTTGGAGTGTCCAGTTTTAGATTGAATTGATAATTTCTTATTTGTCAATTATCATGGGGAAAACCAGGGTTTTGGTTATCGAAGACGAACCGAAAGTGGCTACTTCCGTCAAAACCTGGTTGGAAGAGAATGGCTTTTCGGTAGATGTAGCGCCTGATGGTGCAGTTGGTCAGTATTTGGCCCAGACCAACCATTTTGATCTGGTGTTGCTTGACCTCAACCTTCCATTTATCAATGGTTATGAGGTTTGCAGAGCGATTCGGGCAATTCGGCCGGAATGTCCCATTATTCTGGTAACGGCATTGGGAAGTGTAGAACAGAAACTCCAGGGGTTTGATGCCGGAGCCGATGATTATCTCGTTAAACCTTTTGATTTCAGGGAATTGTTCGCACGTATGCGAAACCTGCTGAAAAAATCGGTTTCTCCAACCGCCGAAAAATCTATCGAGGTGTTGCGGA
>DLXL01000496.1:1739-22791 GCA_003448025.1 Saprospirales bacterium
GCTTGCGAAAAGCAGATCTGGAAATCAATACCGCATACAAAACGGTGTTTAGATCCGGAAAAGTAATTGATCTGACCGCCAAAGAGTATACGTTGCTGGAATATTTAATGCGTCTTGATGGCAGAATTGCTTCCCGGCATGAAATTGTAGAAGCTGTTTGGGATGTGAATTTTGATACCGGAACGAATGTCGTGGAGGTATATATCAATTTTCTGCGGAAGAAAATTGATCGGCAGTTTGAGCCTAAACTGATCCACACTAAACAGGGTCTTGGTTATTTCCTTAACGTGCTTCCCCCGGCATGAATATCCGCCGCAAGCTCGCCCTGCAGTTTTCCGCTATTGTAGCCACCATTTTGTCGGTGTTCTGTATAGGTATTTATTCCCTGTCTGAAAACTACCGCCAGGAAGAGTTCTTTTCCCGTTTAGAGAGTCGGGCTATCACTACAGCCCGCCTTTTTGTGACGGTAGAAGAGGTTGACAAGAAATTACTGCAGATTATTGATCGCAACTCCATTCACTCCTTATTCAGAGAAAAAGTGCTGGTATTTGATCAGACTGATAGTTTGGTTTATTCCAGTGTGGATGAAAATCAGGTACAGGTATCTCCCCATTTGATAGGGGAAATTAGGCAACGAAATAAGATAGCCTATGAAGAAAATGACCTGGAGTATGTTGGTCTTACTTATGCCGGCTATCAGGGTGATTTCGTGGTGATTTCGTCTGCGTATGATCGCTACGGACGCAGCAAGTTGAAAAATTTAAGGGATATTCTTATCGCGGGATTTTTAGTAGGTATTTTATTGATTGTGGCCTCAGGATACATTTTTGCAGGACAGGCATTGCAGCCTTTAGCCCGTATTAATGAAGAAATAGCAGACATTGGAGAAGGGAATTTGAGCCGTCGCGTAAACGAGGGGAATGGCAAAGATGAAATTGCCCAGTTGGGTATGAATTTCAACCACATGCTGCACCGACTGGAGAAGGCGTTTGCCATGCAGCAGCAATTTGTCAGCAGTGCCTCTCACGAGCTTCGTAATCCTTTGGCGGCTATCACCAGTCAGTTGCAGATGATGTTGGAGAAGCGGCGAACTATAGAGGAATATGAACATTCTCTGCGGTCTTTACTGGAAGATACGCAGACGCTTGTTTCGCTTACCAATGGACTATTACTTTTGGCGCAATCTGATATAGATAAGCAACGTTTGTTGTTTACCAAGGTGCGTATTGATGAATTGTTATTTGCGGCACAAAATGAATTATTGAAAGCCCAGCCGAGTTTTCATTTTATGTTTGAGTACGATACCTTGCCTGATGATGACGCTTTGTTGTTGATTGATGGCAATGAACATTTATTAAAAACGGCGTTTCTCAATTTAATGGATAATGCCTGTAAATTTTCAGTCAACCAAACCGTAAGTATCCGGATTAGAGTAGAGCCTAAAGCGATTGATATTTCTTTTACGGATCAAGGGGAGGGTATTCCGGAAGAGGATCAGGTTTTGATTTTTACGCCGTTTTTCAGGGGCAGACACACAGCCTCTAACGTACCTGGGCATGGCATCGGCTTAGCCTTATGCCAACGTATTGTATCCTTTCACGGAGGAACAATCCACTTAGATTCGGCTCCCGGCCAAGGTAGCTGCTTTACGATCCACTTGTCCCGGGGGTAGCAAAAGATTTAATTTTCTTTTAATTCCGTTTTAATCCCTGTGCTTTTATCCGGGAAGAGATTTGCAGCGCAAAAAACCGGGAGAAAACCCTTTCATTCACTGTTTTCTCAAAGATTTAATCGCTTATGCAACAACCATTGCTACCTGCCCATTTTTCCCCAAACCAATTGTCCCTGCTCAGTACTGTAAGGCCAATACTATTGATACTGGCTGCATTAATGCCGGTTTTTGGACTTAAGGCTCATCCAATGAGTGAAATTGGTAATGAACAGATGCTGGCTGATACTACTATTTTGGCGACGATCTGCTCCAATGAAACCTACATTTTTGATGGTGACACACTCTCTACTTCCGGAGAATACGCCGCTACTTATGTAGCATCAGATGGTTCTGATTCTACCGTGACCCTTCAATTAACGGTTCTGCCAATTTCTGAAACCAATGTAGTCGCAATTATATGCGAGGGCGAAGAGTATCCGTTTAACGGAGCAAATCTGAGCCAGTCGGGGGAATATACCGCCGTGTTGGAAGCTGCAAATGGCTGTGATTCCATCGTATCCTTGAAATTAACGGTGTTAGAGCCCACCGTTACCATCTTGAATGCCGGAATTTGTGCCGGCAGCTATTATTTGTTTCAGGGCGATACCTTAACGGTTGGAGGGGTGTATAGCGCTATCCTCCAGTCGGCTTTGGGCTGCGATTCCATCATTACGCTCCGACTCTCGGTGGTCGATCTATTTGTCGTTGACCAGTCAGTGTCTATTTGTAATGGAGAAACCTACATTGTTGCCGGCGACTCCTTAAAAACAGCCGGAACTTACATCGATTCTTTGACAGCCCTTGGCGGATGCGATTCCCTGATTGTATTGCAACTCAATGTTTTGCCAAATTCGGGTTCCACATTTACCGTAATCCGTTGCGAAGGTGTTCCCTATGTGTTTTTTGGTGATACGCTTACTATAGAAGGGCAATATGAAGAAATACTGCCTGCTGCCAATGGTTGTGATTCTACCATTGTACTGAATCTACAATATGTTTCTTCCTTTGAGACTTCAGATGCGCAAACGATTTGTGATGGTGATACGTACGATTTTGGCTCACTTGAACTGCAGACTGCCGGAGAATACGTGCAAACCTTTAGCGCTCAGGGAGGTTGTGATTCCACCGTAACACTTACACTCACGGTATTGCCACGTACGGAAGGCGCCGATCAGGCCACCATCTGTTTTGGCGATGCGTTTGAATACCAGGGTGAAGTGCTTGAGGATGAAGGAGATTATACCTTTATTTTGCAGGGCGCTAATGGTTGCGATTCTGTGGTAACCTTTACCCTTAATGTCTTGCCGGCTATCGGAACTGCTTTTGAAACAACTATTTGTGACGGCGATACCTATGATTTTGGCGATCAGATGCTGGAAGATGCGGGTGTTTATGAGGCCATATATACCGGTGAAAATGGCTGTGATAGTATCGTTACCCTGACATTGACCGTACTTCCTACCCAGACAACATCACTCAACGCCAGTATTTGCGCCGGAGATACATACAACTATAATGGAGAATTACTGACAGATAGCGGTACCTACCAATTCATCTATTCCGGAGAAAATGGCTGTGATAGTACGGTTATATTGGTTTTGACGGTACATCCATTACAGGAAACCAAGCTGGAGGTAAGTATTTGTTCAGGCGAATCATATCTGTTTAATGGTGAACAGCTGCAGGATGCAGGTTCTTACGAGGCTGTTTTTCAGGACGCAAACGGATGCGATAGCACGGTAACACTTGTGTTGAGTGTATTGCCTGTTCAGCAAACAGAAATCGAAGCCGTTATCTGTGATAACGAGAGTTATTCCTTTAATGGAACGACGCTTAATACTTCAGGGGTTTATACAGCGGAATTAACAGGCGAGAATGGCTGCGACTCCACGGTGGTATTAACGCTAACCGTTTTACCCACTCAGGCAAGTGAAATTACGGCCGTGATTTGTGAGGGAGATGTTTACAGCTATTTTGGTATTGTCTTAACTGCTGCAGGTGACTACACCTTTACCTTTGAAAGCGAAAATGGCTGCGATAGTTTAGTGACCGTTCGTCTTGGCGTATTACCGGTATCCACTACCAACCTCGAAGCAACCATTTGCGATAATGAAGCTTACGATTTTAACGGTACTTTACTTACGGATGAAGGTGTCTACACTTTTGAATTTGATGCCGCTAATGGTTGCGATTCCATTGTTACCATAAAACTCAATGTGCTGCAGATACCGGTAACGGTAATTGCCAATTCGTTATGTACCGGAGCAACTTTTGTGTATCAGGAAGACACCATCAGCGTTTCCGGCTCCTATGACTATGAATTCACAGGAGCAAATGGCTGCGATTCCATTGTTACCTTGGTGTTGGAATTCGTAGACGAATTTGAAACCAACCTGGAAGTTGCCATTTGTAAGGGAGAAACTTTCATTTTTGGAACAGATACGCTTGCAGATGCAGGGGCGTATAGCCTGACCCTCACGGCTGGAGGCGGATGCGATTCCATTGTGAACCTAACGCTTTTCGTACTTCCATTGACGGAAGGTGCCCAATCTGTGCGTATTTGTGCCGGTGAAAGTTTTGTATTTGATGGAGAGGTGCTGACTGATTCCGGGGTATATACCGCCACGTTAACCGGCGCGAATGGTTGTGATTCCATTGCCGTACTTACCCTCCTGGTGTTGCCGGTGCAAACCACCATGCTGGATGTGACTACCTGTGCCAACGAGGGATATCCTTTTAATGGTCAAATACTGACAAATTCTGGTACTTACACTACACAACTCACCGGCTTAAACGGATGCGATTCTACCATTGTGCTGAACCTGACAGTCCTGCCGGATTATACTGAGACTTTCCAGGTTGCCATTTGTGCCAATGATACCTTTACCTTTGAAGGCGGGGTTTTCACCGAAGAAGGCGTGTATGCCGTTACCTATCAGGGCGCCAATGGCTGTGATTCAACCCTGGTACTGGAACTTACCGTGTTACCTGTTGCAGTATCTTCCTTTGACGTATCTGTTTGTGATGGTGAAAGTTTTGAGTACAATGGCGTAGTACTTACGGAATCAGGCGTTTACGAATTTGTTTATCCCGGACAAGGCCTCAATGGCTGCGACTCTGTAGAGGTACTTCAACTGGCCATTTTCCCGGCCATTCCTGTCACAGAAATCAGCGTAGCTGTTTGCCAGGGCCAGTCCTATGTATACAACAACTCTATTTTAACCTTGCCTGGAACCTACACCTTTAATCTGTCGTCTGCTACAGGTTGCGATTCCACGGTAGCCCTAACCCTATCGGTTATTTCGGTAACTACCACTGCCATTACTGCCAATATTTGTGCCGGGGATTCTTATCCGTTCAACGGACAATTGCTGACAACACCAGGCGTTTATACGGCAACTTTGGAAGCTGCCAGTGGATGCGACTCCATTGTTGTCTTGACCTTGACTCAAACTATTGTCAACACAAATGTGACAGCGCAAGGCAATACCCTGATTGCACAGGCCACCAATGCAACCTACCAGTGGATTAACTGCGCCAACAACCAACCGATTGCCGGCGCTACCGGCAATGCCTTTACTCCTGCACAAACAGGCAATTACGCGGTAGCGGTGACTCAAAACGGTTGTACGGCTATTTCCAACTGCACTTTTGTTCAGGTGGTATCAACCTCAGAAGTAATGGCGGAAAACAATTGGTCTATCCAGCCAAATCCGGCAGCAACCTTTACCAAAGTAGTATTTGATGCGCCGCTTACTACGGAATTTAACTTAGAAATGTATGATCTGAGCGGTCGGTTGTTGCTTCGTCAAATTCTTGCGCAAGGCGCAGTATCTGCCGATCTTGACCTTAACGATCTGCCCAATGGAACACTTATGGTTCGCTTGTCGGCAGCACAAGGCTTTGCTGTGAAGCGCTTGGTAAAAGCTGGTCATTAAGCGCGGGGTTGCCCAAAAAGCTTTAAAAAGGCAACGCGGCATGGAAAATAGCATGAGTCATCTCCCAATGATGGGTGGTGGCTCATGTTTTTTTATCTGATCAATTGAAATCCTGCAAGGCTTTCAGGAGTTTTTCCGCCTCATTTTTCCTGTCTCCCAATCGCATTTTCTCCAATAATGGTATAGCTGAATCAGGCTTGCCGGATTGTAACAGGCCAAGCGCAAGTCGCCATTCGGCTTTGTCGTGCCAATACCCTGCACCTACTTGTCCAAAATAAGTAATGGCTTCGTTCCACTGATCCGTTTGCAGGCAGGATTCTCCGGCATAAAAAAGGAGTTCGTCGGGTGCGCCGGGCTGATCTGCCAGGGGTTTGAGCAGGTTTGCGGCCTCCGCAAATTGTTTGTTTCGGTAAGCAAGATAAGCTTTTTGTTGCATGGCTTGCAGCGTATCGTTGCTGCCCATGGATACCACTGGTGGTGGATAGGCTTCCCGGATAAAAGTAAGTGCAATTTCCTGAGCAGTAGCGGGTTGTGCAGGAGTTTGCGGTTTGGATTGCAGGGCGTACCAGGCACCAATCAGAATCAAAACAGCCAGGCCGCCGGCGCCCCAGATCCATTTGCCGGATGCGCCCGGTTTTATGGGTTGCGTTTCGTGATGTTCAAGGCTACCCAAAAGCGATTTTTTCAATCGTTGCTGATCCAGGGCCATCATGGCCACATAAAGGTCGAGCTCCGTCCTCAAATCCGGCTCGGCCTGTAGCCGGCGCTCGAACTCAGCCTTTTTGCTGCCGGATAGCAGCCCGGCAGCATAGTCCTGAATTTGTATCTCGTCGTTGTGGTTCATGTAGCTGGATTCGCGTGTATGGGATGATGTGGTTTCATAATGCAGAAAAGCGGAAATGCTGGGCAGGGGTCAAGGCAAAGGGATGGATATTTGATCAGCCGTCCAGCCCAATTGTTGAAGCACCTTGTGGACCAGTCGCTGCAATTGTCCTTTACAATCCTGTTTTTTGGCCGTAACGCCACGGGCGTCTTTCAATCCGTATTTTTCCACGAGTTGACCCACCTTAATGCCATGCAGGATGGTGTCTGTTAACAGTTGCCGGCATCCATCGCCCAAAAGTGCCAGCGCTTTTTGCAAAACCAGTATGTTTCGCTGTTGTTTGAGGTCGATTCCGGCTGTTTCTTCTTCCTGAACCAGCGTGTCAAAACTTTCGTCATCTGTATAAGGCGGGAGTTGTTCCAGAAATCTCTCATGTCTTTTCAGGAGACTGCTTTCCCGGCGTTGTTCCATTTTATGGAAATTGATGGCAGTTTTCAGCAGATAAGCCCTCAGGTTTCCTGCGCTTACCTCCCCTTGCATGGCTTTAAGCCGCACACGCAGCACGGCATCGGCATACCATTCCCGGGCTTGATCCTGGGGGCATTTTTCCCGGTAAATCAGCCAGCCGGTCACATACGCGAAGTGTTGTTTAAAAAAAGCGGTCAGCTCAGCTTCGTCTCCGGCTGCAAATCGCTCGAATTCAGGTGCAGTCAAGGCGTTGGATGCGTTTTGTTTGGCCAAAGGTAGGAAAGGGCAGTTGAGGTAAGGTAGTTTTACCCTGACAGACCCTTGCATTTTTTTGAAGCTGCATTTTGAACAGGAAAGGTTACGAATAATATCTTTTTGTAATTCAAAAAGAGGGCTATATTTGCCAAATCCTGTTTCAGGAGTTAGGTTTATTTAATCAGATTTATTCCGCCTTTTGGTATTTTATCCGAAAAAAGTATAACCATTTCAACACGCATATTTATGAAGCAAGTTTTTTTGATGTTGGTTTTCACCTTCATTGTTTTGTGCAAGATAAATGCTCAATATTCAATGAATTCCACTACCACAGGCTCAGTTGTAAGGTGTACTATTTCTATAGAACAACTCTTTATTAATGTACTTACCTGGACGGAAGATGACCTGATTACATGGATTTTCCCGGACGGGCAGGTTGTGCAGAAAAAAATAGATTTATCCGGATCGGCTCCAACTAATGGTACAGATCAAGTTGACTGGACACCGCGTCCATATATTGGTAACTCTGAAATAATTATTAATGTTACTAAAAAGGGCGGTACCGGTAATCCATCTTTTACACAGGTAGAGATTAAATCTAGTAACTTCACACTTCCGACAAGTTTTTCAACTACGCAGTCAGATTTTAGCTTTGAGAATAACAATTTCTGGCAAGCAAACCATACCTGGGATTTTGCCGAAGGTTATTATACCTATTTGATGATTTCCTACAAGGGCGCAAACCCAGTTTGTACCCATCACTCTTCCGCAAAAATCAGAATCGTACTTCCACCAAAAATAACCTATATTGGCGAGTACCATTTTGACAATGAGTCGGTTACTCCTCCAAGTTCTACAGTTACAACAATAGAAGTCGGCAATCTTAACTCAAATAGACCGTATGGTCATGTGTTGTTAAAATTATTTGTGTCTAATGATTTGAATGTTGGAGATCCAATATCTTTTCAAATTAATATGATAACACCGCCAGGTATAACACCTTGTGGACCTGATTCTGATAATATAACTCAAGCGATTAAACGGGATCCCCACGACCCAAATCACAAAACAGTAGATATAAAAAGAATCTGTAATTCAAAGGCTTCTACAAAGCTGAGATACCGGGTTCAATTCCATAACGATGGAAAAGTGCCGGTTAAAAAAGTAGCTGTTTGGGATCCCCTGGCAAATGAGCTTATTCCTGGTTCCTTCCAAATTGTGTCTGCAGTGCCTCAAAATGGACTGGAAAAAACAACAACACTACTATCAATTGGAACCTCGAAAACTATTGAATTTATAAATTCTTCTTCAAAGGCCGGACTACCCGGATTAGCGCAAACGGATGTTATACACGTATATAGCCAAACCATTTATGCTTTTGAGTTTGAAGTATTGACCAGGCCAAACTTCAATAGGGATATTCATAACTACGCGGTTGTCACATTTTACGATAATGCTGGGAAACCGTTAGCTCCAATTTCAACAACGGTAGAAACCGTTTATTATGGGTGCCCCAAAACATCTTTTTGTAAATGTCTAAGATCGCTATTCCGGCCTAAAAAAGAACGTCCAAAACCCTAATTTCATGATTATATGACCCATTGGTTGAAATATTCCATTCAAACCATCAAGGCAACGGCTGTCACAGCCCTTGCCTTGATGGTTTTTTATTCCCTGGCACAAAAAGGTTCTCCAGCGTCCTCCGATAAGCCAGATGCTGAGGCATTATTGGATAAACAAAAGGCACTCTATGAATCTGATTACTATGCACAATTTTTGGCGTATTCTGATTCTATCATCAGGATACTGGATCGCAATGATCTACGAGTAGATTGGTATAATGCACTGAAAAGGAAAGCCATAGCACAAAAGGAAAATGGTGAGGCAGAAGTAGCAGTGGAACAACTATTTCCTGTAGTTAGCATGCAAACTATTGATGATAGCATCACAGCCAAACTCAATGGTTTGCTGGGCTTTGCTTGTCTAAACACTGATAATAAAAAAGAACTTGGTGGCCTTTTTTATGAATTAAGTCTGGCCGGATTGATCAAGCATAATTGCAAAAATGGTGTTGGTACTGCCTATATGAATATTGGGTTTTATTATAAGAGTAAAGCCGATTATCAGGAGGCTAAAACTTACTATTTAACCTCCTTGGATTACCTGGAAGCAGAAGGGAATTTTGAAAATTTATCAGAATCCTACATCAACCTCGGCGACATCAGTCGCTACACCGGCGATTCAGAAACTGCCCGCACCTATTATCATCGTGCAGCAAAAGTATTAGGCGAAGATGATGGCCGACTGGAATCCAACCTGGGCTGGAGTTATCTGGACGAAGACCGCCCCGCTGAAGCCCTGCTGCAATTCAAGCGCAGTGTGCAAAAATCTGAACTCGACGCTGAATTGGCGCGTGCAATGAGCAAGTGTTATGAGGCGCTGGGCGATACCACCCAGGCGAACCAATATTTTCAACAGGCTTATGCCCTGGCTGAAAGCTCAAGGGATTCTGCCAAAGCTGTATATTATCGTGGTGCTGCTGAATTGCAGCGAAATCAGTTTCACCGATCTGCTCAAACCTTCCAATACGCTTTGCACTTGTATACAGAAGATGTGGCCAGACATGATTTGTCTCAAAATCCCAAAACAGAGGAGGCGACTGATTTCTGGCCAGTTAGGATGCTTCAGGGGAAAGCGGAAGCCCTGCGCCTGAACTTTGGTAAATCCGGTCACGTTGAGGATTTTGTGTTGGCTGAAAAAGCGATTCATGTTGCAATGGATGCGCTGGATTCTTTTCGAATTGAAATGCAGGATGAAATGTCCAGCCAGGATGCGCTGGACTATGTCTACGATACATACGAGACAGGGATTGAGTTGGCACTGACCTTCGATAAGCTAAAGCCCGGTCAGGGATATATGGAACAAGCATATGATCAGGCGGAAAGGGCCAAGTCGGGGGTGCTCAAACAACGCATTTTGGAGCGGGAGATCAGGCAAACTGCCCAATTACCGGCATCTATCCTTGATCAGGAAAAGCTTTTAATGTCCAGCAAGGTTTATTGGGAAAGTATCAATCAGGAGGATAGTCTGCTGCGTGTTAAGCGTAGGTTGCAAAAGCTGCGGGATTCCATTGAAAGCCTGGTACCAGCCCTGGCTAAAACCAGGTTTCAGGCGCAAAATGCTCCGCTTGCGGAAATTCGTAATACCCTTCGGCAAGGTGAAGTATTGCTGCAATATTTTTGGGGCGACGATCAGGTGATTGTATTCGCGCTGGACCGGTCTAACGTACAAGGAGTTTTATTGGGAAAAACCCGGAATCTGTCTGTGCTTATTGATTCCCTTCAAGTGGCGCTTACCCGCTGGACCGATCCCATAGACCAATACAACACCATTGCAGCGGAGGCTTATCAGGCTTTGTACAAACCGGCCCTGAAGCATTTCCCGGATGCCAAACGAGTCATTATTGTGCCAGATGGCGATCTGTTCTCTGTGCCTTTTGAAGCGCTGGTACAGGAAAATGCGCGTTTTCTGGCAGAAGACCAAAATATCAGCTACCAGTGGTCGGGCGCCTTGTGGCGGCAATCCAGGTTGAAAGGTCAGGCAGGAAGCGCTGATTATGGCGGATTTGCACCGGAGTACAACGCTCCAGCCGCGCTGGCGGCGGTAATGGGGCCTGAAGTGACAGGCCTCCCGGAAGCCCGTGAGGCCGTTGGCAAGGCCGGCAAAACCTGGGGCGGAGCCGTTTGGCAGGGCGCAGAGGTGGATAAATCGCTGTTCTTACAGGAAGCGGGGAAATATGGCGTTTTGCATCTGGCTATGCACGGCGTGGTGGATTTTTCGGAAAGAACACGCACCGGTTTGTTGTTCCCCAATGCAACAGGCGGTGTAGACATACTGAATGCCCTGGAAATCAGTCAAATGAACCTCTCGGCACAGGTGGCGGTGTTGTCGGCCTGCCATACCGCCAACGGCAAGGTGCGCCGCGGTGAAGGGGTTATGAGTCTCTCTCGATCCTTTGCACTGGCCGGTTGCCCGGCTGTGGTGGCCAATTTATGGTCGGTACCCAGTGCCGAAACCAATGCCATAGCTGAACGCTTTATGCAGTTGTTATACGAAGGAAAAGCAAAAGATAAGGCCTTACGGGAGGCAAAAAAGGAATATCTGGCTAAAGCCATATCAGAGCGCAGGCACCCTTTTTTCTGGGCCGGACAGGTGCTGGTAGGCAATGAAGCGCCGGTACATAAGCCCATGAGCTGGCTGCTCGCGGTATTGCTGGCCGGGGTAGTGGGGCTGGTAGGGGTGTTTGCCTGGTTAAGGAGAAAACGATAATTGTTGCTTTTTCGGACGATACAGCCTGCTCAGACTTCGGTTTGAGCAGGCTTTTTTTGTTGTTTTCACCCTCGCATTTTCCCTCCGCAGCATTATAAGCTCAATCGGCTAATAACCCCCAGTCTCTTTCAATAATATCAATTTAATAGCCCATGAGCAACCCAATGTCAAACAATCCCTTATTCTCCTTCGAACGTACCGAAAATGGTTTAATTGATGCCAGAAAATACACCCTGTACGAGGTTTTGCTGGATCCCCGGCTGGATACCTTAAATCTGGATAAAAGGCAGCAGCTGTTCTATGATTTTATATCAGATGCCAACCGCTTGAAATATTCAGCCAATAAAAAATATGCCCAAAACGGGGCTAATACAGAGCGTATTCTGGTAGATCCTGATTCCAACCAAACTTCCCGTTTGGTCAATTTCGCCTCCAATAATTACCTGAATTTAGCCACACATCCACAGGTGGTGGCTGCAGCTATGGAGGCGCTGGAGACCTTCGGCGCCGGCTCTGGTTCTTCCTGCATCACCACCGGTCGAACCCGGGTTAAATCTGAACTGGAGCAGGAAATCGCGCAAACTTTTGATTACGAGGATGCATTGGTTTATCCCAGCGGGTTTATGGCCAACACAGGGGTGTTACAGGGACTGCTGCGAAGCAATGATGTAGCCATTGTGGATATGTACGCACATGCCAGTATCATGGACGGAGTGGAAAACCGGAATAAAATCCTGTTTCAGCACAACGACATGGCTTCACTGGAACGCACCATTAAACGCGCCGATAGTCAGTACGCCAATAAAATAATAGTGGTGGATGGGGTATATTCCATGGATGGTGATATAGCCAACCTGCCTGAAATAGTTGGATTGTGCAAAAAATACCGCTGCAAACTCATGGTAGACGAAGCGCACGCCTTTGGTGTCATCGGTAAACATGGGCTGGGCATTGCAGATCATTTTGGGATGTCCAACGATGTCATCGACATTCTGGTAGGTACGCTAAGCAAGGCCATTGGAAGTTCCGGCGGCTTTGTGTCCGGCAGCAAGGAATTGATTACATATCTGAAATATGCCAGCCGCCCCTACTTCTTTACGACTGCGCCTTTTATCCCTTCTATGGCAGCAGCATTGGAGGCCATTCGCATCATCAAATCTGATGCTTCCCGCAGGCAGCAATTATGGGAGAATATAGCCTATTTCAAAGCCAAAGTATTGACAGGAGGCTTCAATATAGGCGCCGCGCAAACCGCCATTTTCCCCATCATTTTGGGCAATCACCATCTGGTAATGGATACCACCGTTCGAATGGGCCAAAACGGCGTGCTGGCCATGGGAGTAGTTTATCCGGCTGTTTCCCGCAAGCAGGCGCGTATACGCATGAACGTTACTGCCGAAATGAGTCGGGAGCAATTGGATAAAGGCTATGAGGTTTTGTGCCAGTCTTTGGCTCAGGAGCAACCTGATTATTTTTCCTCCACCCTGAACTTGCCTACATAAATCATCTGTCTCTTATAAGATGTGAGCATACACTTTTACTTATTGACATGGTATAGCTGTTTCCATCAAGGCGATATTGAAAAAGTAAGAAATTGAAAACCAAAATTGCGGCAGTCCGGAAATTTTCCAGGCTGCCGCTTTTTATTACATCAAAAGAATCAATGAAAACTACCTCACGATCAATACTTTATTCACCATCTCCCGCCCTTCATCCATCATTTCCAGAAAATAAACCCCGGTTGGCATCTCTGTAGTGCGCACAGTTTCAATACCGTAAATGCCCGTTTTTTCAAAAACTACCTTCCCGTGAGTATCCAGCAAACGGAGGCGTGCATTGGGCCTTGTTTCGTCATTGTTCCACTTGACGAAAAACAGTTCCCTGGCCGGATTGGGGAATACTGTAAAGGAATGATTCGTTGAAATATCTTCCGTTTCAGAAAGCCCAAGCGCAGCCAGGACTGCTGCGAAAACATCTACCTTCCCATAGCCAAACTGACCATTAGGCAATGGTCCGGAAGCATCTGTGAATGCATCGGTCAGTGCGGTAGAGGTCAGCAGGTCGCGGATTTCATTGTAATTAAGGTCTGGCTTTGCCTCCAGCAACAGTGCGATGCAGCCTGCTACCACCGGCGCAGCCATGCTCGTGCCGGAAATGCAAGCCTGAACCGGTATCGTATCGGTAGTCAACCAAAGCGGATTGCCCTGACTCAGGTATTCAATTTCCACTGGTACACCTAAATCCTGATAATGAATGGGATAACTCGAAATCACATGTTTGCCCGGCGCTGTAATTTCGGGTTTGATCCGTCCGTCATAGGTTGGACCGTGGCTGGAAAAATCCGCCAGTTCGCCAACTGCCTGATCTGAAATAAAGAAGTGATGTTGTCCGGTTACATCTGTCCAGTCCGGTCGGTTAACGTAGGCTCCAACCGCGATGACATTTTTGGCACTTGCCGGTGAGAGGATTCCAAAGTTGTTATCGGCAGGAACATAATGCTCAATGGGCAAGCCCAGATGCTGCGGATTGGTTTCAACAAAGGATAGAAAAGCCCCGGATTGCATCCAGGCCTGAAAGCTGCCTGTACCACGAAACATTAATCGGAACAAATCCAGGCCTTCGGGATGTTCAGTCCATTTGGTGCCCGGTGCATCGTCTCCAATGACGATAAAAAAACGGAAATGATTAATATCACTACTATTAATAGGATAATATTGCACTGCTGCTGCCGTATCACCACTTGTCCGATGAAGCCAAAGGATCTGATTGGTGGTCATGGAAGAGATTTTTTTCCAGGGTGTTGCATCAGAAAAATGGGCGGTTCCCGTAAATTTTTGCTGGGTAATGTCAAAATAGGCACTGTCCGTACCTACTGCAAAATACAAACTGTCTGCATAGATTTTTGGAACCCGGAAGTAAATGAACATACCAACCGGCACTCCCGTAAACATCATGGCCGTATCCTTGTGCATGTAGGGGCCTCCCCAGTGGCTAAGCATGGAACCTTCATTTCCGGCACTTGCCACGATGGCAAATTGTTCTGTGCCGTTCAATAAATTGTTGGCCATTTGAGCATAATAATCAGTACCGGTATGATCATTCAATTGTGTGCCGGAACTGATGTTAAGCACACATGGTTTGCCAGCATTTTTGGCATAATCACGAATGAATTTGATCCCATCTACATATCCGGCATCGGAACCATCATCGTTCACAAAAATGATGTCTGCTCCGGGAGCCATACCATTATTGCCAGCGGCGATGCCTGCTACATGGGTTCCATGCCCGGATGTGATATTGTCCAATAAATCTATCACGCCCGGCGGGTTGGCGCCCAACTCGGCCTCTATTTGTGATCGCGTCCACAAGGAACCATAACTGAATCCTGCCGGAGGAGTTCCCTGGTTTGACTTCAGATCCCAAACGGCCAATATGCGTGATTTGGATGGATCCAATGGGTCGCGGAAATCCGGATGATTGAAGTCCAGGCCATCATCCAATATGCCAACTACCACTCCCTGCCCTGTATACCCTTGTGGTAAAGGAGATAATCCCTGCTGTACAAGGTCTGCACGGGTATGCTGCCGTGCAATGTTATTCTGATAAAATATTTTATTATATTCGAGTACCAACACTCCCGGCAGTCCGGCTATGGAAAGCAATGATTTTTTGGGCATCCGAACGGTGGCAAGATTGCCTTGCCGTGTATTCACCCATCCGCCGAATTGTTCTATCTCCGCAAAAACCGCAGGGTCGGTTACTTCGGCAATCACTCCAATTTCGCCTGGTGTGCCCACTTGAACCTCCGCACCGTTCAGGTAAACGGCCGGTTCTTTGGCAATTTCACCAAACAACAAACCTTGTAGCTTTACCTGGATATTTGCAGGGATTTGGTTTTCAACCTGCGCTCCGGTTGTGAGGGCAAGTGCAAGGCTAAAAAGCGCAAAAAGTGCTATTTTTTTCATGAATTTGTATGTTATAAAAGGCTTAGAGCATGCTGTATATCCATCCAATGTGCGTATTGCCTAAATATCTGGGCAGGCAGTTGAGCCCCCCACATACTTTGCGGTGAACACAACTGCCTGCTATACCATTCATTTTATCGGTTATTTCAGATAGGTGGCTTCGCCGGTTGCAACAATGGTGTGCACTCCGGTTAACGGATTGGTGGTAAGGGTAAAATCTTCCCAGCCGCTGATGCCCTCGAATTTCCCTGTACCATCCGTATAATGTACCCAGCCTATACCCGTGAAATCGGCATAACTCTGCGCCGTTCCATTAAAATGAACCTGATCGCCGTCGGAGTTATATATTACAATGTGATACACCAGATCGAACCCCAAAAACCTGGTGCTGGGGGTAATAGACTCTACCGTCAACGTACTCTTGGCTGCGTCAATCGTGCCGACTACATTGTCCGAGCCGCTGACGAAGTATTTTTTAGGAGATTGGAACGTAGTTCCGTCCGGCAAAGTGAGGGTGAAAAAACCGCCTGCCGGATCGGGGGTATTCGTGTAGTTTCCGGTGATGCTTACTGTTTGCCATTCATCTTCTTTTTTGCATCCGGCAGTAAAAAGTACAATGGCTATCGAAATCAAAAAAAGTGTACGCATGGTATAAAGCGTTTGGTGAAAAAATTGGTTAGTCTGATGCTGCAAATGTGCAGGGAGGGGCTTTGTCCATTGCTGTACTATTGTTTCAGATGCTGCCTAAACAAGGGTTTTGTTGGTGTTTTTATGTCAAAATATGGGTTATTGTTTCTATGAAGCCCCTATTTGTATAAAATGATCCATTCGGTGCTTCCACGCATAAACAACTTCAAGATTTCTCTTTTTTCCATTTGGAGTCTGATCAGGGTTTTTCTCATTTTTTCATCAATGACTCCAGCTTCAAACCCGTTTTGATCAAATAAAAAAATCCACTCGGTATCCATATCCTTACTGAAAAAAAACTGCTTGACTTTTACGTGCCTGGTTTCTGTAAAATCTTTCAGTCGAAGGCTGAATTCACTGTCTGATTCCCAATGGCAGGTATAACCGGTTTGTCCCCACAGGATCACCCATGAACCATCAGTTGAGAGCGATATATCCCTGATTTTCCGGTTCTGGTGGAAATACAGCTCAAGAGAGTCAATCAAAGCCCTCTGATATGGGGCGTTTTCTGGAAAATCGTACCAATAGCCATTTAAATCAAGCCAGGCCAGATAATTTGATCCCTCGCCTAAATAGACGCCACGAAGCAGAGCATCATTTACATCCTTAAATTCACTGAGCTTTTTGATTAAACCGCGCGGTAAATTGCCATTATGGATGAACTTATTACGGCCATAAAGCAGGATCCAGGATTGTGATTCCGGATGCAGACCAATGTGTCTGATCATTTCGCCTGCCTTTTGCAAAGAATCAATTTTGCTTAATACTTGTTCCGGAAATCCTTGTTGGACGTATTGGAATTCATATGTCTGAGCAGAGGTGCCCTTGTTGTTCTTATAAAGATAAACAGTAAAGAACAATAAAACGCCAAGCAAAACCGACCATATAATCCACTTATGGAGTGTTTTCGTGCCACTTCCTGCGCTCAAATTCACCTCAGATTGATAGGATCCAAGTGAGTCAAGCAATTGAAGTATAGCAAGATTAATTTGATTGATTTCGAGTTTACTGCTGTCTTCACTGGCTGTTCCGAGCAAAATGTTTTTTTGGACTTTTTGAAATCGTGCAGAAAGCAAAGCCACATCATTTTGAAAAGGAGATGTATTGGTTAGTTCTTGCAGTTCCCGGAGGGCAAGTTCGGTTTCACCCTGTGAAATCAAGTTTTTAATGGATTGTGCATTTTTCACGGATTCAACTTTTTTAATTTGAAAAAATGTTTTTCGAGGCATTCAATTTGATTTCTTTACGCTGTCGCCACTCACTAGGCGAGACATCATAGGTTTTGGTAAATACCTTGGTGAAATAGTTGGCATCGTGGAATCCCACTCCAAAGGCGATTTCACTGATTGTTTTGCGGGTGGAACGCAGCATTTCAGCGGCTTTGTCGAGCCTAAACCGGTTCATGAAATGGGAAGCAGACAATCCGGTCAGGGCAACGAGTTTACGGTGCAATTGCACCCGACTGATGTCCATTGTTGCGCAGAGTGCTTCAATACCAAAGTCTTCATTGGTATAGTTCTTTTCCATCTGCTGTAACAGATCGCGCATGAAAATTTCATCCAGTCCCGCACCATCCGGCGATGCCGTTTTTTCCAAAAAATTGCCGTTCAGGCTGTATTTGATTTTGAGTTTTTCGCGCAATTCTATGAGTTTGCGCAGGCGTAGCAGCAATTCTTTTGGTTGAAAAGGTTTGGGCATATAGGCATCGGCGCCTCGTTCGAAACCCAGGAGTTTAGAGTCGGCATCTGCACGGGCAGTGAGTAGTACGATAGGTATATGATTCGTGCGGAAATCGTTTTTGAGTATTTTGCAAAGTTCAAATCCGTCTTTAACCGGCATCATGACATCGCTGACAATTACATCCGGCACTATTTCAAGGGCACGCTCAATACCTTCCTGTCCATTGCGGGCGAATTGCACGTTGTACTGTCCGGACACGACACTTTGCAGGTAATGGCGGAGTTCGGCATTGTCTTCCACGATCAACAGGACAGGTAATTCAGGGTTTCCGTTTTCCGGAATTTGCCGGTATTCGAAGTTGAAACCGCCATCATCGTCCATATTTTTACCGGAAGCCCCGGTTTCCGGCACGGAAAATCCCTTACGCGGGGTGTCATGAGAGATGGGTAACAGTAAAGTGAACTCGGTACCCTTGCCTGATGTGGGTTGCACAGAGATATCGCCCCCCAGAAGCCGAACGTATTCTTTCACAAGGGTCAAGCCAATACCACTGCCCTCATCTACGTGGGCGTTTTCAGGGTTGATTTGAAAAAAGCGGTCAAAAATGAATCCCAGCTTGTCTGCCGGAATCCCGATACCGGTATCCTTAATTTTGAGTGAAAAGCGGTCGGGAGAGCCTGTTTTCTCCAAAATTTCCACTGAAATATACACATCGCCATCCGGAGGGGTGAATTTTATGGCGTTGGAAAGCAGGTTGGTAAAGATGTCCTCAAGCTTGTCAGGGTCGTAGTCCATGGTAATGTCGGAGTGGCTGCACAGAAAATGCAGACGTACTTTGCGGCGTTCGGCCATGCTCCGAAATGAATCCGTGAAATAGCGCAGAACCGGCAATACATTGCCCTGGATTTTATGGACGGGCATCGCACCCGATTCGAGTCGGGCGAGGTTGAGCATTTGATTGACAAGCCGAAGCAACCGATTGGCGTTTCGGCGAATGAGGTCGAGTCGGCCGCCCGGACCCTCAAGCGGAATAGGGTTGGCAGAGGTCAGGGGGCTGGGGTTGGCGGCGCCCAAAATGATGGTCAGCGGCGTGCGAAATTCGTGGGTAATGTTGGTGTAAAGGTGGGTTTTCAGATCGTCGAGCTCTTTCAGGCGTTGGTTTTTGGCACGTTCGTCTTTTGCCCGTTTGTCAAAAACCTGAAAAACAACCAATAATATATAAGTGGAGATCCATGTAGTATTGAGTACCGTGAACGTAAGGTTGACGTTGGGCTCAAGCATTTCCGGAGCGGTGGTTAGCCAGGGTTGAGCGAATGCAAGCACCACAATCCCCAGGATATAGAGCATCGAAGCAACGATGGCCAGGCGGGGCCGCGGATAAACAAAGGCAAAAACAGGAATGGCCAATGCTGCATACAATATGCCGCCAGACACCAAAATGCCGCCAAGCCGGGCAGCAGTGCCCATGGTAATGAGCAACATCCCGATTTGGTTCAAATAGAAAAAGGCGCCAACATGTTTTTTCAGCCCTAAGAACAGCCCCAGCGAAGTGGTATAAAATCCGATGATGAGCCACCCGAATCGCCACAGAATGGGCATTTCCCAAAAGTAGCATAAAGCGGTCATGCCGATCACCGGTGGCAGCACCACCGCGGTAAAATACACGAGCGTGGTTTTCAGATCAAGGGTTTCTTCCGAGTCGCCGGGAAGAGTGAGCCATTGGCGTAGATTTTTGTGGAACTGTTGTACGTTCATTGGCGGCGATTTATATCATTCGCCGCAAAATTCAAGGATATAGATCTTGGCACAAATGATTTAAATCAGTCATCCCAATGTATTTAAGGTGAATATCCGGGTTGCTTCAGGTAGCTTTCACAGGGTATTCAAAACGCCTCTCCGGTAAAAATATAAAAACTGGCGCCTTCTCTCGTTACTCCCATGTCAAATCGCACAAAGATGTCTTTTTGAGGGAATAGCAGATACCTCAAGCCACCGCCGCCGGTAAAACGAATTTGATCCCATTGCATGGAGCGAAGGGTAGGGGCTACCGTGCCGGCGCCGGCAAATAAGGCTACACCAATGCGTTTACTGAAGGGCAGGGGTAAAAAGCGATACTCCGCTTGCGCTGCATAATAATGGCGATCGCGGTAACGCCCGGTGTAGTAGCCACGCATCAGCGATTCGCTGCCCATTAAACCAAGCATGTTAAACGGGGCATTGCCCGATACAATGTTCCCGCTTGCCTGCCAGGCAAATACCTGGTTTTTCCAGGTCGGAATATACTGTCTGACCTCGGCACTGAAATTTTCAAACGCATAATCACTGCCCAGCGACTCGCTATAGTGCAACCACGCCACCTCTGCAAACCAGCCTTTGCGGGTATTCAGATAATTTGGTCTGGAGTCATACACCCAGCCCACACCCGCGCCAAGGTTGGTCGATCCACCTGATCCTTCAGGCAAGGGTCGGGTAGGCTGGTCGCCCCCAAAATCTACACGTCCCAAATGCTGGGCGTCTATCAATAATCCTGCAAACATATTGGGTGCCACCCGATGCATAATGCGCTCTTTCATCAAATAATAGACACCGTTAACGGTTACAGGCTTCTCCTCCTCTGCCTCTGGACCAATTCCGAAATACAACAAGGGGAAACGCTGCAGTCGTATCCGACCCAAAATTAACCATTTGTCCTGGTCAGTATATACGGCATTGTCTACCCAAAGGCCATATTGAGAACGCAGGGTTCCGAATCCGAAAACAGTAATTTCACTAAGGCGATTTTCCAGGTATTTGTTTTTGGCATGAAACAATACCGAGCCGGCAACACCAATTTCCAGGCTCGTTTCAGGCGAATATCCAAACGTTGGGTAAAATAAAAAACGAGGCTTTTCGGGAGGACGGTTTTCCTGGGATAACCAGTTGAGTAATTTGGTTAGCCTGCCTGTTGAATCGACCTCAGCTTTCAACATAGTGGCTGATAAAATCAACATCAATCCAACTTTAATAAACTTGGTGTTCATATTCAACGATCATTTCAAAACAAATTCCATAACAAAGGTGAAGATAATGTACCATATATGTTCAAGTTATTAATGGTCCGAAATTTTGGGAGGGCAAATGCCATTTTTGGGCATTGATCGCCGTACCTATGCGCTCCCTTTTTCTTTAATAGTATGAATAAACGCGGTAAAAACCC
>DLXL01000496.1:22942-24293 GCA_003448025.1 Saprospirales bacterium
TGAATAAACGCGGTAAAAACCCACCAAGCTACTGCTCATTTTGCGGGCGTACAGAGGAGGAAGTGATGATTCTGGTATCCGGTATGGAGGCACAGATTTGTGAAGCCTGTGCAGAAAAAGCCCAGGATATCATTGATCTGGAGCTCGATAACGCCGGGGTAAAGCGGGAAAACCGCAAACAAAAAGCGGAATCCCAACCTGGTTCTGGAAAAAGTGAGCGCTACGGTGGTCCGGTACACCTCATTCCTCCGCGTGACATCAAGACTTTTCTGGATCAATATGTGATCGGGCAGGACGATGCTAAAAAAGTATTGGCCGTGGCCGTGTACAATCACTATAAGCGTCTCCAGGAGTTGGAGAAAAACAAAGGCAAAGTACGCAAGGAAGATGATGTGGAAATTGAAAAATCAAACATCCTGCTTGTAGGCCAAACCGGTACGGGTAAAACCCTCCTGGCGAAAACCATTGCTAAACTGCTCAATGTCCCTTTTGCTATCGTGGACGCCACCGTTTTCACAGAAGCCGGCTACGTGGGTGAAGATGTGGAAAGTATTCTGGCCCGATTGCTGCAAATGTGCGATCAAGACGTGGAAGCAGCAGAACGTGGCATCGTATACATTGATGAGATTGATAAAATTGCGCGAAAGCAGGATAATCCCAGCATTACCCGGGATGTTTCCGGTGAAGGCGTACAGCAAGGAATGCTGAAAATGCTGGAAGGTTCCGAAGTGATGGTGCCTCCGCAAGGCGGCCGCAAACACCCGGAGCAGAAAATGGTGAAGGTGAACACGGAAAACATCCTGTTTATTTGTGGAGGGGCATTCGATGGTATTGAAAAACTCATTGCCCGCCGGGTCAATACCCAGGTGATTGGTTTTAACAAAAAATCTACTGCGCGTATTGACCGTGATAACCTCCTGCAATACGTTACCCATGCCGACGTAAAGTCCTATGGCCTGATTCCGGAATTGCTGGGCAGGTTACCTATATGCACCTATCTGGAGCCACTGGACCTGGAATCTCTGCGACGTATCCTTACCGAACCCCGCAATGCCATCATCAGACAATATCATAAACTGTTTGCCATGGAGGGTGTGGAATTGATCATTGAACCTGAGGCATTAGATTTTATTGCAGAAACAGCACTCGATTATCAGCTTGGCGCCCGCGGCCTGCGATCGCTCTGCGAGGCCATCTTCACGGATGCCATGTTTGACCTGCCAAGTTCTACCAACCATGCAGAGAAACGGCAGCAGGTGATCAGTCGTGAATATGTAGCCGAGAAATTGGAACATTCCCGGATTGGGAGGTTGAAAGCTGCGTGAGTTTTTTACCGCAGAGGGGGGGGGGG
>DLXL01000496.1:24441-26320 GCA_003448025.1 Saprospirales bacterium
ACAGCACCTCTGCGGTAAAAAAACCTCACCTACTCCACATACAGCACCAACCCTTTCAAATACGATCCCTCCGGGTGAAACAAACTCACCGGATGATCCGGGCTTTGGGATAAATGATGCAATACCCGCACCGGCCTGCCAACCTCCATGGCCGCTGCAGCCACGGTGTGGTAAAACAATTCCCTATCCACCACCTGCGAACAGGAAAAAGTGAACATGATGCCTCCCGGGGCCACTTTACGCAAAGCCTCGGCGTTGAGGCGTTTGTAACCCTGCACCGCATTGTGCCGTTTATCCAGACTCTTGGCATAAGCCGGCGGGTCAATAATGACCACCTCATAGGCTTGTTCCGTATTTTTCAGGAACTTGATCACGTCTTCCGCATAACCTTCGTGGGTGCCTTCGTAGGGAGTGTTCAGGGCCGTGTTTTCTGCACACAAGGCAATGGCTTTTGGGGAAATATCCACCGAATGAACCAGTTGTGCGCCGGCCTGAAGAGCATAGCAGGAAAACCCGCCTGTATAGCAAAAAGCGTTTAAAACCGTTTTGCCGGGGGCATATTGGGCCAATAATAACCTGTTTTCCCGTTGATCCAGGAAAAATCCGGTTTTTTGACCGTTCACCCAATCCACCCGGAATTGCACACCATTTTCATTAACGATGGCACTGTCTTCCGTATGTTCAGCAGCGCGCCACAAGTAGCCGTTTTGCTGCGTTTCTGCGTATTTGGGAGGCAGACTTTCCACACTTTTATCATACACCGCCCAAAGATTTTTACCCAGTACCTCTTGAAGCGCTGCTGCAATCAGGGCCCGTTGGCGGTGCATCCCGATGCTGTGGCATTGTACCACGGCCGTTTGGCCATACACATCCACGATCAGTCCCGACAATCCGTCGCCTTCGCCATGCACCAGTCGGAACGCGGTAGGAGCGCCGCCGCTCAGGGCATCCGATATCTGCGGCAGGGCAACCAAACGGGCATCGTAGGCCGTTCGGAGCTTATCAGCCCAAAAATCTACCTCATCAAGGTTGGCCGGACCAAAACTAATGAGCCTGACGGCAATACTGCCATGATGAAAATGCCCGATGCCCAGTAATTGACCGGATTTATCGTGTACAGAGGCAAGGTCGCCGTCTTCCGGCTGACCTTCCGTGCGGGCAATAGCACCGGAAAAAACCCATGGATGGAACCGGAGCACCGGAATTTCCTTGCCGGAACGGAGAAAAACGCGAATTGGAGGAATCATTTTAAAAATTAAGGCTGCAAATTCGCGCTTTTGCGCATTTTTGGCGGCACAAACATTGACATGAATAAGGCCGCCCGAATTTTTTATCATGTTTACCTGATGCTAACCCTGTTTGGCATGGTAGTGGGAGTATTATATTTTTTATTGATGCGGAACGATTTTCTGACCCAATACCCTGATATGGAGGCTTATTACCCACAATATGTGGCCGCAGCGGCACTTACCGGTTTGGGCGCTATTGGATCCCTGAGAAACCAGCGCTGGGGAGTGTGGGCCATGATTTTGGGTATGGTCGGTGCGTTTGGAATAGAGCTGATTACAGGAGTTCCCTGGTATCAAATGGCAAGAATTCCCATATCCATGGCGGCACTGCTGCTGTTGATGCGCTGGAATAAGCTGATATAAACTAACGATGGACGATGAACGATGAACGATGTTACGACGGCTTGGAATGGTAATATTACATGTCAGTCGGATATGCTGAGGTTGTTTTTTCCTTTCAATTGTTTGAAAATCAAAAAGATATGTCGAAATTTCCATCGTCCATCGTCCAAAATCACAAATAAAAAGTAAACAATAAACAGTAACAATAAGAAAGAAAAAAAAACAAGAAAAAAAAGAAGAAAAAAAAG
>DLXL01000496.1:26528-29674 GCA_003448025.1 Saprospirales bacterium
TTTTTTTTTTTTTTTTTTTGCTTATTTTTTTTTTTTTTTTTTTTTTTTAAATTTTCAAATTTCTAATTTCAATTTTCTATCGTCCATCGTCCATCGTCCATCGTAACCAATAACATCTATGCCTATTACATTTGACTGGTCCAAAACCATTGCTGAACTACCCGGAAGTCCGGTGCCTGCTGATTGGCTCACTGCCAATGGCGATGGTGTTAAAGTAGCCTACATTGACCGGGGCGTAAACCTCGGACTCGCCTCGCTGGAACATGTAAACCAGCCTGGCGCTAAGTTTTTCACCGGCGCTCCGGGGTTTTCCGTGGCCAAACTTACCGGCCAGGACCTGGTAGGCGAGGCTTTTGGTACGGAAGGTCGCGGACACGGCACGTTATATGCCTCCCTGCTGGCTGGCAAAATTCCAGCCGCGCCACCTGCAGATAAAGATCTGATGAACGGATTGGCCAATGGCGCCAAATACTTCATCATCAAGGCGCGTAATGCCAACGATAAAAAGACCACGGCTAAAAACATCCTCGACGCCATTGAACTGGCCGGAAACCTGAAAGCAGATATCGTTATCCTGGGGCAATCCATTTCCAAAGCCCAGCTGCCGTTTGAAGGACTCAATATGGCTGCGGTTGACCGGGTGTTTAACCTGCCCTCAGTAAAGCGCATGTTCATTTTTGCACCTTTGAAAAACCTGGAAACCTCGGATCCCTGGGCCAATGTCGCTGCCGACAATATTCCCAACCTGCGCGCGGAGGTGTTTAATGTGGCTCGTTTGCCGGTAAACTTTGAATCGGTTTCTTCCGTTATTACCCCGCAGAACATTTCGTTCATGCTGGCAGGTTTTTCCGGTAAACTGCTCACCAAAAACGGAGATGCTGCCGACATGGAATTTTCCAATTCCGGCGCCGTTGCCATCATGGGTGGTGTGGCCGTAATGGCCTTGAGTCATTACAAAAAACAAAACGGCGGCGCTACTCCTACGCGCCAGCAATTTGCCCAGTTGCTGGCCACCTGCTGTACACCGCTTCAAAATGCTTCCGGAAGCCAGACTGCCCCGGCATTTTTCCGAAACTTCTAACCAAACCGATCATGAGACCAGTTTTTTTCTTTTTGCTCTGCCTGCTCTTGCACGCAGGCGCACATGCGCAAACCCTGCTGCAGGATGCAGAGGCGCTGCGCGAATATTTTGATCAGCCGGATGCTTCGGATTTTGACCAGCGACTCATCTTCAACTGGGATGCGCTGGATGCCCGACATTCCGAAATTATGCGCAAATACTGCATCGCCAAAGATACCCTTACTACTTACTGGGTGGAGGAGTCTTTCCGGGATAATGTATTCCTGCTGGTGGAAAGAACAGACCAAAACAAAGTGTTGCTGGCGGGTTTTTCCAAGGGAGATCGGTTTGAAAAAAACACCGCAGGCGTTTCCGCTTCCGGGTTTTCTGTGAGTACT
Organism: Saprospirales bacterium; assembly: GCA_003448025.1. GTDB lineage: Bacteria > Bacteroidota > Bacteroidia > Chitinophagales > Saprospiraceae > M3007. The sequence continues at coordinate 27,987 of DLXL01000496.1, forward strand.
CTGGCCGACGGACTGGCGCGATTTCTGGTAAAACGCACCAAACAGGAACTTTCTCTGGCCTTTTTTGACGAGTTTAAAGAAACCGTACGCAACGACAGGTACGTAGGCCATTTTTGCCCCTTTACCCAGGCGCAACTGCTGCGCATCGACTCCGATGTGTATCAGTTCAACGATTACCTGGAATCCCTGCGGGAAGGGTTTACAGCGGATATGACTTCCCTGCCAATGAGCCTGGAAACCTTTGTACGGGATGAGTCGTTCTGCCAGGGTTGTACCCAAAAAGAGGCGGGTATTGTACTGGCGGATATGTTCCACATTGCCCAGCAAATGGTAAACGGAGAATCGCCGGTAGATATGATCAGTTATCTGGCAGATCCGTCTTACGCGGCCATTCAAAGCTCCCCGGAAACCATGCCTGTACTGTATAACATGGCTGGCGGATTGCGCTTTTTGAACTTGATGTCGGAGTCGTTCCTCAACCCAAATAGTCAGGATAGTAGAATGCCCTGGTACACCTCAAAGGAAATCCGGGAAAAACTTAAGGACCCCGTATTGTTGCGTATTTACCTGGGTTTGTTGTGGCAGAAAGCCGGTGATATCCAGTTTCTCGACGATTCGGGGGAGCAAAAAACCAACTTGCGCGCCCTGATGGCTCAGGCAAACACCGGTGGTAATCTGGTAGCCAACTGGCGCCGTTCCATTGAATCTATGGCAGATCTGACCCAGGCCACACAATTCTCCCTGCGCAGCAGCAGCGGTACGGATGGCACCACAGCCGACGATTTCTTTGCCTACGCTCAATCCGTGACAGATATTTTGCAGAACATCAACCAGATGGGTAAAACCATGCTGGCCCGGCAAAAAGACATTATTCCTACGGATTATATTTTCCTGATGCGGCATTGCAACTCCCTGTATTTCAATGTTCGGCAACGCAATTTTGCAGGCGCGGTGAGCAATGTGATTTATTGCCTCAACCTCATTGGCAGCGAAAAGGAAAAGATTGCTACGTTGCTGAAATACGCCAATTTCATGGCTGCTGTAGCAGAAGCTAATACGCCAGACGAAATGGAACGGGCCATTGAAGCATTTGCTTTGCCGCCCGGAAGCAGCAGAATGAAAAAGCAACCCGGACAATTTGCGGTGGCGCTTAATGCCTACACGGGTCTGGCCGGTGGCTGGGAGGTGCTGGATGGCGCAAGCAAGGGGCAAAACTTCGGTTCAGTGGCCGCGCCGGTTGGGTTGAGCTTGTCGTGGGGACTTGGCAAACGCGATCCGGAAACAAAAGTGGATACCCTGAAATCCGGAAAAATCAAGATCAAAGTGCGCGAATACGGCAGCCTTGGACTTTTTGTGCCCATAATAGACGTTGGCGCTGTGACGGCCTATCGTTTCAACGATAACAGTGCTCAAAACCTGCCGGAGCTCACCTGGAGCAATATACTCTCGCCCGGACTTTACCTCACCTACCACCTGCCCAGAAAATGGCCTATTGCCTTCGGGGTAGGCGGGCAACTCGGCCCCGGACTGCGCAAAGTAACCGAAAACGGCCTGGAAGTAGACCGCAGTGGCTTCCGTTACGGGGCGTTTGTTGCGGTGGATATTCCGATTACATACTTCTATTTGAATAACAGGTTTAAGAAATAGGGTAAGATTGGTATAACAGGAGAGCGGCATAACAATTTTAA
>DLXL01000496.1:29832-30064 GCA_003448025.1 Saprospirales bacterium
CTCGGGGTGACTTCGGAGTCACCCCGACAGTAAATAGGTAAACCGCTCTCCTGTTATACAGCGTATCTCCGGGCCTTGAAACAACAAAGGTTTAACCTCCTGCGAGGTTTTCTTTTCCGCTGTTTGGCGTCCTCGCCAACAGCAATGGCGGAGTGAGTGGTTACCCATAAGCAGCTAATAAATAAGGTTAAACCACTCATTCCACCGATTCTTGTTGGCGAGGACGCCAACA
>DLXL01000499.1:0-5458 GCA_003448025.1 Saprospirales bacterium
AGGTTCATTTAAAAGGTCATTTAAAGGTCATTTGGGGGTCATTTAAAAGGTCATTTGGGGGTCTTATCCCAGCTTCTGAAACGTGCGGTTTGATCGTACAAATGATAAAGAATGGCCTTTTCAGTTTCAGTAAATTCCTGTTTTCGGCGACCCATTACCAATGCTGCCGTTTCACAAGCCTCCAGGAATTTATAGGTCCGGTAGCCATCGGGTCCACCCCATGAAAAATCAGGAATAAAATTGCGCGGGAATCCGGCTCCATAAATATTGGCAAAAACACCTACAACCGTTCCGGTATTGAACATCGTATTGATGGCACATTTGGAATGATCGCCCATGAAAAGTCCTACAAATTGTTGCCCGCTTTTTTCAAAACGTTCTGTAGCGTAGTCCCACAATTTGACCTCTGTATAATTGTTTTTGAGGTTGGAGTTATTGGTATCGGCCCCCAGGTTGCACCATTCACCCAGTACGGAATCCCCCAGGTAGCCATCGTGCGCTTTATTGGCATTGGCCATAAAGATGGAGCGTGTAACCTCCCCTCCTACCCTGCATCCGGGGCCAAAAGTACAGGGGCCATATATCCTTACGCCCATTTTCATGATGCTATGTTCGCCAATAGCAATAGGGCCACGGAACATACCTCCTTCCATCACTTCAACCCCTTTGCCTATATATACCGGCCCTGTTCTTACATTGATGGTGCAGTATTCCATCTCTATGCCATCCTCCAGAAAGAGGTTTTCCATTGGTCCGATAATACGGTTGGTATGGGATACCGGGGCGGTATGCCTGCCGGCAGTTATCAAAGCAAAATCTTCAATCAGCGCCTGCTCATTTAATTTGGTGAGCTGCCATAAATTGGTGATTTCCAGTAATGGTATTGAAGATTCGAGCTCCTGCCCTTGTAGCTCATTTACCTCTTCTTCACCCAACAGTAATTCAAACTGCGCTTCGTTAAGTCTGGCAGCGATCAGTTCTCCATTACGCAACAGCGCTTCGTTTAACCCCAATGCTTCAATTCTTTCGCACAATTGAGGAGTTGGCAAAACGCCTCCATTTATGATCAGGTTCTCTTCTTCGATCTGGATAGGAAATTTTTCCTGCAGATATTCCTGTGTGATATAGGAAACAGTGCCCTTCAGACGACGTTCCCACTTCTCCCGAAGGGTGAGAATCCCCAACCGCAATTCGCCCATTGGGCGGGTGGCCGTTAAGGGTAGTAAATGATCCCTTGCATCGGAGTCGAACAGAATGATATTGGCCATGGCTGTATCAATTTTTAACCTGCCTTTAAATACGTATGTAATAAGGTCAAACCGAATTCAGGGCAAATTTCCGAAATAAAAAAGTCCCAATATGCATAAATGCCTATTGGGACTCCTAAAAAATTGGAAAGCCGGCAATTACTTGGCGAACTTAGAGAAGCGCTTGTTGAACTTATCAATACGACCTGCGGTGTCAACCAGTTTGATCTGACCGGTGAAGTATGGATGGCTGAAGGAAGAAATCTCCATTTTTACCAATGGATACTCTTTTCCGTCTTCCCAGGTAGTCGTTTCTTTCGTTGCGGCACAGGATTTGCCCAAAAATGAATCGTCGGTAGAAATGTCTTTAAACACAACGAGACGGTAGCTGGCCGGATGAATATCTTTTTTCATGACGCTATTTTGCTGAAAAGTGGTTGCAAACTTGAATTCAAAAATTCGAGCCGCAAAAGTAGAACTTTTTAAGAGATTCCACCAAATATTTTTACAAAAAACCTGAAAAGAGCTTAGCCTTTTTTCTTTTCTTCCTGAAACTTGATCACTTGCGCCATCTCATCACCCAGTTGGTCAGCACCAATCCGCTTCATCAGGATTTCATGATTACGGTTCAGAATGAATATCTGGGGGGTAGTTTGCACATCATACAGCATTCTATAACGACTTTTGATAAATGGATCGTAGGTATTGAGTAACAGATTATCATCAAAACCCTTCTCCTCTACTCCTTTCCAGCATGACTCTTTCACCTTTTCATAGGTATTTGAATCTTCCTTGGACGTTACAACTCCTGTGCAAACCGCAAAGACTTTGACTCCCCTGTCCTTGAACTTCTTTGCAAATTCGACCATATGCGGGGCTGCTTTTTTACAATGGCCACAATCAGTAGCCCAGAAAAAGAGCACGGTGTAATCTGCATCTACATCCCAAAGGGCCAGCGGTTGGTTATTCTGGTCGGCTACAACAATATTTGGGGCCACTTTGCCAATTAAAACCGGTTCCAAACGGCGGGCATTATCACATATCTTTTCCAGATCTTCTTTTTTGGTCCAGGGTGCCTGCCCTTCGCAATAGTACTTTTGCGCAATATGAACGTAGCAGGCATCAAATCCCACGATATTGGATTTGGCATAATAATTCAGGAAATGAATGAGATAGTATTTGTAATTCTCCCCTCCTTGCTTCCCTTTCATTTGACCAAACAACCAATCCAGCGCAAGATTCACAGAATCAGGATGCTGCGGGGTTAGTTTGGTGATGAAATAATCCACTTTGTTATGCAAAACCGGGCTGCGCAAAAGTGAAGGGTCTGCAACATCAATATTATCAAAAAAATGAGCTCTGACCCAGTTAAACTTTTTCCTGGCTACTGTTTTTTCATCACCCTTGAATTCCGGCACTTCAGGATCGATCGCTGCTTTGACAATTTTAGCCGACATGGTGCCGGGATTTTTATTAATCAAATCTTGTTGATGCTTCTTAACAACCTTGTCAATATCTAAAATTTTGGAAGCTATTTTGGCAGAGTCCACTGGCTGAGCTTTTACTTTGGCCAATTGGGCACGCAAGGTATCTGCTTCCGGACGCTGGCGGTTGAGTAATTTCATGTATTCATAGAAAAGCTCATTATCAGCCGATCCCTTAACCTTCATCTTGTTCACCGGGTCCTTGGCATCAGTGGTAATCGTCAATTGCTGGTTTTTGTCGTCCAGCAAAACCTGAATAAAACTATTATCGGGTTTGAGTACCAACAAATAAACGCCTGCCGGGAACAGGGTATCTGCTTCAAACGTAAAGTAACCGTCAGCCCCCAAGGTTACGGTATCCTTCACATATTGTTTTTCTCCGTAGTGAAAACCTATTACCAATTCATTCGCGGCATAGTTTTCCAGTTTTACCCGGATTTTGTAACCCGGGCCATCGGTAGCAAAAGATACGTGCGAAAGGAAAAGAGAAAAGAGAGATAGAATGAAAATGCGCTTCATCCGATTTGTTTTTTTTTAAAATGGTTGGATAGAATCATCAGGTTTGTTCAGACGCACAAATATCCTATGATGCGGCATGGCGTACCATCGTTTTTGCAATTGTTAACATCCCAATGGTTGAGATTGCCTACAAATCATATTGCTTGATCTTGCGATATAACGTGCGTTCAGAAATACGCAACTCATCGGCAGCCTCTTTACGCCGGCCTTTATATTTGGCCAATGTTTTTTTGATGGCATCCTTTTCGATTTCATCCATGGTCAGAGGCATATCTTCTTCTTCGCTCTCGTCAAAGTTTCCGGAGCTATTGGAGGGGTCAATGATAATAGGTCTGACGCGATCATTTTCCAGGTTTTGAAACCTTGGAGCAGACTCCCTAAGGAAAGGAGCATCTTCAAAATGTGAATCGGTAAAGTTGCCGAATCCGGATGGTATTTGCCGGAAATTATTGCTTTCAGGCATCCTTAAATTGTTGCTTTCCACCAGTTTGAAGAACATGGATTTCAACTCATTCAAGTCGTTTTTCATGTCGAACAAGACCTTGTAAAGCAGTTCCCGCTCCTGAAAATCCGAGCTGCCCTTATGGAACGAGCCCGTTGGATTACTCGGCACTGGCAAATGTCGATTGAACAACTGGGGCATCGTACGCTGCAGGGATTCTGCCGTAACGGTTCGCTCTTCAGAAAGCACCGATAACTGTTCCGCTACATTCTTCAATTCCCTTATGTTCCCTGGCCAGCGATAGTTTTCCAATACCAACTCAGCCCGTTCATCGAGTCTGACGGGTTGCATGCGGTATTTTTCAGCAAAATCACCTGCAAAACGGCGGAACAGCAAGGTAATGTCTTCCGGACGGTCTTTAAGCGACGGAACCCGGATGGGCACGGTGTTGAGCCTGTAAAACAAATCTTCCCGAAACTTTCCTTTTCGCACGGCGTCCTCCAGATTCACATTGGTAGCTGCAATAATGCGCACATCCGTTTTCTGCACTTTACTGGCGCCCACGCGGATGTATTCACCGGATTCAAGCACCCGCAACAGATAAGCCTGTGTATCATTGGGCATCTCTCCGATTTCATCCAGGAAAATGGTTCCACCATTCACCGTTTCAAAATACCCCTTGCGTTCACCCACTGCGCCGGTAAAGGAACCTTTTTCATGCCCAAACAATTCAGAATTAATGGTCCCTTCGGGTATTGCCCCGCAGTTGACGGCAATAAACTCATTGTGTTTGCGGGAAGAAAGGGCATGTATGATCTTGGAAAAAGCCTCCTTGCCCACCCCGCTTTCTCCGGTAATGAGCACAGTCAGGTCGGTAGGCGCCACACGAATAGCCGTTTCCAGGGCGGCATCCAGCGCTGCCGATGAACCAACGATGCCAAATCGGGCTTTTATAGATTGAAGGTTACTCGCCACTTTATATAATCAATTTCTTCTTTATGATTTAATCTGCTCTCCGCACTATCCAATCCAGAAAAAACAAGAACACGCCAAAAAACAAGAACCCCTCCGGAGGCATGGTTAATGATCCACCTATAGCGTTTCTCGACCAAATGCCCTGACTGGATATGCCTTTCCCTCCGAGCCAGAATCATACCAAAGCCACTCCCCAAATCAGCATTCTGACCCCTTGTTTTTCCGGAGAAATCCGATCATGATACCACCTCTCCCAAAAGTGTGGCACTGGTGGCATCCTTGATGCGTACCATGACATAATCACCTGGCTTCAGCCCTTCCTTTTTGGGGAATACGCACATCTTATTCTGGGAATTGCGGCCGCAGAAATCCTTGTCCGAGCGACTGGAGTCGCGCTCAATCAGCACTTTGAACGTTTTACCAACCTCTTTTTGGTTATGTTGCAGACTCAGGGTGTTTTGTAAACGAATCACCTCATTCAGACGCCGCTTTTTGACCTCTTCCGGGATATCATCGGCAAATTTCCGGGCGGCCAGGGTACCAGGGCGCTCGGAATAAGCGAACATGTACGACATGGAGTATTTAGAGAACTCCATGATGGACAGGGTATCCTGATGTTCTTCTTCTGTTTCAGAGCAAAAACCAGTGATGATATCGCTGGAAACTGCTGCATCCGGAAGAATGTTCCAGATACTACGCATACGGTCCATGTACCATTCGCGGTCGTAAGTACGGTTCATCAGATCCAGAATCCGTGAGTTACCTGATTGCACCGGCAGGTGGATGTACTT
>DLXL01000499.1:5728-5916 GCA_003448025.1 Saprospirales bacterium
TCCAGCAAATCTCCGAAATCAGCTTTTTCGCCACTTTCCGGGTTTTCCCATTTGTAGGAGTCCACGTTTTGACCCAAAAGTGTCACTTCTCGGTATCCTTTGTCGAACAAATCCTGCGCTTCGGCTATCACACTGAATGGGTCGCGGGAGCGTTCGCGGCCGCGGGTGAAGGGCACCACGCAGAAGGA
>DLXL01000499.1:6213-6366 GCA_003448025.1 Saprospirales bacterium
CCTTCTTCTGCTCCGCCAATCAAACCTGGCAGATCGCGATAGGCATCCGGGCCTACCACCAGATCAACGAGTTTTTCTTCCTCCAGCCATTTCTTTTTGAGGCGCTCGGCCATACAACCAAGCACACCTACTTTAACACCGGGGCGTTCGCGT
>DLXL01000205.1:0-16064 GCA_003448025.1 Saprospirales bacterium
CCGAACGCCAACTCAAACACTCAAACACCAAAACACTCAAACACTAAAAAATGAAATCCATTCTGATTGACGATGAAACAGATGCCCTTGAAGCGCTGCATTTGTTGTTGATGGAAACCTGCCCGGAAGTGGTAGTAGCCGGCAAGTTTACCGATCCTGAGAAAGGGCTGGCAGCTATTCAAAGTGTAAAACCGGATTTGGTATTTCTGGATATTGAAATGCCAATAATGAACGGGTTTCAACTGCTGGAAACATTGGACACACTTGATTTTGCTTTGATCTTTGTGACCGCCTATGATCAGTTTGCGGTGAAAGCATTCCGGTATAGCGCCGTTGATTACTTGTTGAAACCTGTAAACCCGGAGGATTTACGGAATGCCGTGGACAAAGCGGTGGATAAACATCGACTTGGAAGAACGCAGCTGGAGTTGCTGAAACATCATCTAAACCCACAGGATGCACGCCGTTTCGACAGAATAGCATTGCCTTCTGCACAAGGGTACACCTTTGTAGAACTTGCTGATGTGATGTATTGTGAGTCAGACAGTAGCTACACCAAATTTTTCCTGGAAAATGGCGATACCTACCTTATTTCAAAAACTTTAGGCGATGTGGAAGAAATGCTGAACGGCACCGATTTTTTCCGTATTCACAAGCAATATCTGGTCAATATGCGGCATATCCGCAGTTATATCCGCGGCGACGGCGGATATGTGGTGATGCCAAACAAGGTGAATATTCCGGTTTCCCGTATTAAAAAAGAAGAGTTTACGGAGCGGTTTACCCGGTTTTAAATTTCTCCCCGAAGCAAAGACCAAAGGTAAGTGTCAATCAGTTTTTCCTGCTTCTTTGTTGCTTTACGCAACAAACCTTCCTTATGAAAGCCAACTTTTTCCAGAACTCTACTAGATGGATCATTGAAGGTGTATACTCTGGCTTCAATGCGTACCAATGCAGGGCGCACCTCAAATAACCATTGGCAAAACGCTCGCACCGCCTCCGGCATGATTCCCTGCCCTCTGAAAGGCGCTGCCAACCAATAGCCTATTTCATCGCTATGACCCTGTAATCCGGTGCGCAAAAAAGCGCCGATACCACCAATCACCCCGTATTGCTCATGCCTGATAGCCAAATTATAGTGCGCACCATGTTGATGGAATAGGTCTGCAGTATGCTGCAGCCATTCGTCTGCATCCTTTCGGGTGTAAGGGACTGGAATATTGGCGGTATTTGCCTGAATGGATGGATCGTTCAGGTATTGAATCAGGTTGTTTTGATCCCCGGAAGAAAACGGGGTTAATGTGATTCCGGAACGAATAGGAATGATATTATTCATCTTTGTATCAACGAACAACAACTGGTGGAAAGTTCCTGATTATTGACCGAAAGACCATAAAACCTTGATATGAGTAACCTTACTCCCATTCTTTCGCCTTACGATAAGAGACTCCTCGAAAAAAAGCAACCGGAGAGCCATCCTGCTTACGTACTTCGATAGCATAATTGGAAATAGACCTGCCCAGGTTTTCCTCCCGGGCTACGGCCGTGAGTACATCCGATTCAAATACCGGAGCTACGTGTTCAACCGTGCAATGAATGGATACTGCGTGGCGGCCATGAGAGTTGCAGGCAAAAGCAAAGGCGCTGTCGGCCAAAGAGAAAGAAATTCCACCATGAGCTACGCCGAAGCCGTTGAGCATTTCTTTGCGTACGGTCATACGCAAGGTGCAGGTGCCAAGATCAACCGACACGAGTTCAATGCCCAGCCATTGGCTGAACGGATCGTTGTCGTACATTTTATGAAAAACCTCCAGTGGCGACATGGCACAAAAGTAAATCGCCGGGGCTTTATTTAAGCTCCGGCGATTTATTAATCGTTCAGGGTAGATTAACCTACAGAGATATCAACCACCTCAAACTCCAAAGCGCCGCCAGGGGTATTTACCTTGGCCACGTCTCCTTTGACTTTACCCAGGAGGCCCTGACCGATTGGAGAGGTCACAGAAATTTTCATCTGTTTGGCATCAGCTTCGGTTTCTGAAACCAGCTTGTAGGTCATTTCCTTTCCGGTTTTAAGGTTTTTTATAGTCACATTTGACATAATGGCCACCTTAGAGGCGTCCAGTTGGCTTTCATCAATGATACGAGCAGAGGAAAGCACTGTTTCCAGCTCGCTGATCTTCAACTCTAACAGGCCTTGCGCATCTTTTGCAGCATCATATTCTGCATTTTCAGACAGGTCGCCTTGTGAACGAGCCTCCGCGATGGCGCGCGCGGCTTCCATTCGTCCTGTTGTTTTGAGTTCTTCCAGTTCTGATTTCAGTCTCTCGTAACCTCCCTGTGTCAGATAAGTGTAGTTTGCCATCTTCTGTATAATATTAGTGAACAATGGATGGAATGGAGGGGAAAAACGGTTTTTGTCTGGTCTCCAGTCCTGCCTCTTCGAGGCTATTGGGCAGAAAAAAACAGAAACGTCCCTGCCCGTGGACAAGAACGTTCCTGTTGTTTAAGACTGCAAAGGTAAGTGCAGTTTATATATTGTAAAAGACCCTGCGCTAAATTTCTTCCAATAGCGCTTTTACCAAATCAGAGCCCCGACGGGTCGTACTGTCGCCCTATACCAAACCATTTCAAGGTTCGTTCGCCTAACCCGGGGGCATTCACATGAACCAGATATACACCGCTGGCCACCGGAATAGCCTTGCTGTTCTTCAAATCCCATTCAATGGCAGGTGAAATTTGCTGGTAAGGCAGGTAGGTTTCATCGCGGTTGTACTGACGAATGAACTTACCATCCAAAGAGTAAATCGTAACCGTACACTTACCGGGCAGGTTGGTGATTTTCACGGTGTTGGTGAACTTTGAGGTTTCATACTCAGAGAATCCATAGTAAGGGTTTGGAACCATTTTGATGGAATCCAGCGCCTTACCGACCTCCACTTCTGTTAAGGTTTCCGCTTCCCCTCCGACAATGGTAAACTGATAGCGTGGGTGGCCGGTACGCTTATTGGCATCAGCATCATTGAACCAGGTCTGATAAGGATTGTCTACCCGTAGCCGGATTCTTGTTTCCGTAGGTATCAGACCCTCGCTCAAAGATGTCAGCTTAAATCCGGGGGCAAGTTGCACCATACCTGTCCAGGCAATGTGCTGTATCTGGGTGTTTTTCAGCGGTGGGGCTGTCGTAAATTCCGGCGTAAGACGGCGGCGCAGGGCCTCACAGGAATCATAGGTAGTATGCATCACATAAATCCAGTGGTGCCCCCCAAGCATTGCGCCCCATAAACCGGGCAAGCTTTCTGCAAAGAATTGGCTGCTTGGATTCCAGAGCATATCCCGCCCGGTAAACGTCGGGTTCAATGCTCTGCTATACCCTGAATTTTCGCCAAAGAAAATATTCAGTCGGCGCCCCGTTTCCACATCCACGGCATATCCCGGGAACCAACCCATGCCATATACAGGTTTTCCTTGTTGGGAAACCGGAATACCCTGTACGGATGGGTTTATGGCGCCATCAGGATCAGGCAGTCCGTCCAGATCAGTATCATTTTTGCCCACCGAAAGCGCATAACGGGTATCAAACATCAGTCGGCCCTTGTTCCCGTTGTTCTGTATTTTAACCACCGACGTATCCGTGGAAACCCATGCGGAGGCTGTTTCGATGACTGCACACCTACTCCATTTGGATTTGTCACTGGTTAAAACGATATCCACATTTGGCAGCAATTGGAGTCTTTCCCTGCGTATGGAATTAGGGGCATTGTTGTGTGAACTGGTCCAGGCGGGTGTAATGAAGGGTTCGCCCTCTGGCTCCAGATCGGAGTCGACCAGTGTATAAGGCACAAACCAGCCGTTGCCCAGGGTACTGAGTCCTTGTGTAGGATCAAGGGCTTCATCTTCTTCCAGGGCGCCGGTTTTGACGTAATTGAACAAGGCGCCACCAAAGCCGTCGGGAATACCCTGCAACCAAGGTTGGGAAGGGTCGGCATAGGATATTTCTGCGCCAATGCCTCCATTTCGATCATGAGGATTTTGACCAGGCTCAGCTGTTTGAGCTATACTTACTGAGAATCCATATTCCCGCACAATCTGCTCATTCAATAATTGAATGGATTTTTCCGAATGGATCACTCCCCCATCCGGCAGTTTACGCAGTTCCCACCGGGCATCTTCTGCCAATTGGTTATCGGTGAGGTCCTGATCCACCAGAGCCAGTTCATACGTGCCATCTTTCACCTCCAGAGGGTTGAATATGGTTACCTGGATGGGGCCACGCCCTGATTTATAGGTCAGGGTGCTGTCAAAGCCAGATTCCAGCACCCGTTTTTCGGTTTCAGCATCCAGTTCCAGGAAATTGCCGCCGGCGCCTTGTCCTTCTAAACGGGCTACTATCACGCCATCGCCATAGGCAGCACGGAGGCTGCGGTCAACCACCGGCCTTGGAATTACGGTTTTTACCTGTACATTGTGGATACCGGAGAGGAAACATTTGTCCTGGCCTAATACTGGATCCGTAAAGGGGTCTAATATTTTGTAGTTATTGTGCGCATAGGCCACCACCGCATAGTAATATTTTCTGTGGTTGATCAGGCCTTTATCGTTGCCGGAGGCAAATTTATCTTCCTTAATGGAAAATGAATGCCGAATGCCTTGATCAGCGCCTTCAACCGCCAGCACCGGCCGGTACACAATTTTTTGGGTGTTCGGTTCGCGAAGCTTTTCCCAGTTGTAGATTTTTCTGATGCCGTTTTTTAGGTCTACCTGCTGCACCAACCTGCTTTTTTCCGGGTTTGTAAACTGATTTTGGGGCACATTTTCATCTGTTAACTGATATAACAGGTAGCCTTCAAACCGGTAATTACCGGTTTCGCGAATGGCCGGATCCGTACTTTGCTTGATATATGCAGGAGCAAAAGGATCCTGCTGTTTATAATTTTCCCCTTCATTATTAGACCAAAATGGATCATTGGTTAAAACAGCTATCACTTCCTTATCCAGCTCTACCCAGTCAACATTGGGCGCATCAGGGCCGTAAAAATGATCAAAACAACTATCGAATATTTTCTGTGCAATAGCATCTGCCCGGAACAGGCCTTCCAAATCCGGGCAAGGGTATTCAATATCCGGCACCCAAGGGATACCGATGATTAATTCGTTGACGGCGCCGGGTTTTAAGGTAAACGGACCGGATGCCTGAAGTGTACGGACGTCTGCTCCTTGTAGCCCAGCAGTACACATACTACAGCCGTCAGGATCATTTGGTGGATCAGTGAAGATATATTTTACTCGTTCAGCATTTGGATTGCCTGGATTGTATCCCGATCCACACTTTGTGATTGGGGTGCCATCTCGCCAGGAGCCTGTCAAATAATTATAATACTCCTGAGGTGCAGCTGGATCCGTAGTGCCATTTGGGAAACCTGAACCTCCCCGGTTATAATAGACAAAAGAACTCATCCCAAGCTCAAATTCATAATCAATATAGTCATTTGGATCTATGGTATGGATATCCGGAAAGGAACGTACGCCCAGCGGACCGCGAAAAAAGTCAATCCCTAAAATAGGTACATCATAGCCATAAGTGGATGCGCCGCTTGGGCAGGTAGCTCCCGGGTTACCGTCTATCTCATCCTGATTATATACATACATCAAGCTCCTTGCCGTATCGCAACCTACATAGTCGTCTTCATCACAACCCAGGTCAGGGTCTACCCACATGGCAAAAAAGGTGGAATCAATCCGATCTGTGGCCCGGTTGATAAGCTTATAACGTTGGAAAGTCATATCGTGCAGTTCACCATTGGAAACAAACCCAAAAGCCTGCACCTGTATTTCCATTTGGATGGTCCGGCCATTGGTGCGCGCATGCGGCTGCCCGCCGCCATGATCATTATAAATCCAGAAAATCATTTCATCCGGGTACCGATCAAGTGCACAGCCACGAATTTCAATGGACGGGTAATCGCCTTCCAAAGGGTCGTAAGAACCAAAGGTTGGACCACGATCATAAAATCCGGCAAGCGCCTGCTGAGTAAATGGGAGTTCGAATCCCCAAGTCTGGGAGAAAAATTCATTGCCACTGGCAGGCCAACCTTTCACTCCTTTGGGGATAGCATCCGGATCCAGATTCCCAACTGCAATATTGGCCAAATGTTTCCTGATTTCTTCACTGGGCACTCTGAAATGACGATCCCAATTAGCGCAGGTGACCGCATCTGTGAATCCATTTACATTAATCGGGCCTGGCCAAAAATCGTTCCTGCCATCGTTTCGGTATGTCTGGCAAGCCAACTTCAGGTTATTGCCCGGATCAAGTCCTCCTATCCATACAGCCCCGGCAAACAAGGATGAAACTTCCGGTAACCCGGAAGCCGGATCTACTTTAGGAACTATATATCGGCCTCGGCTGAGATCCCACCAGCAATCGCCAGCACCAAGCAAGCGGGCGCGTACATTGTTAATGGCCTGATCAATGGCACTGGTTGAATTAGCACAAACATCTCTGTATTGTGCTGTTTTTGCAGATTTTACTGCCTTTTGACCAACCGGTTCTCTGGCGGCGGCAGCAACACTAATGAACCCGAAAAGGATCAGCAATGAAATAGATCGCTTCATATGGAGTAATTAAGTGAATGAATATAGCCATGAAATGGGCCTTTCCTGTCAAAGCTTTGCCTTGAGGACCCTATAACATCTTGTTCTGCCAGGAGCAGAACTACAACTTTTATGAAAAATGGAGGTGAACCAGCAGCATTTGGCCAAATTACTGGCGCCCTTACTGCTCATTTGAAAGACACCCTAAATGATATAAAAGGTTGGTAATGAAGCAATTTAAATAAAAAACAATGTAAAAGGATACACATTTTTAATTTGGGAGGTGATGCTAAAATTGCCCCGTCCTTTAGAGCGGGACAAAAAAAAGGGCGTCCCTGCAATCAGCAGAGACGCCCTCGTATATTTTTTATTACCTGGTATTCGTCGAAATTAGAACTCCAGACGCAGACCAAGGTTGTGGATACCGTTGAAAATCTTGGTTTGGCGGTAGCCATAGTCAAGTCCCAAACGAGTATCAGTGCCTTTACGTACCGGAATATTGAAGCTCAAACCACCGCTGATACCGTTATCAAGGGTTGATTCCACTTCTGTTGCATCCAATTCTGCCTTATAACCTGCACGCAAAGCAAAGTTTTTACCTACGGTCAGTTCCAGGCCGCCACCAAGCTGGTCGCGGGAGAATGCATTGGAAGTGAAGTTACCCATGAACGACAAACGGTTGTTAGCGCCCAGCAACAAATCGTAAGACGCACCGATATTCAGCTGAGATGGCAATTCGTAAGCTGTGGTACGTTCGTAGTACGTATTGTTGTATTGAACAGGGCCCGGATTAGGCAACTGGCGCGATAAACCTTCGCCGGTGAAACGCATTTTGGAGCCAACATTGCGCAGGGAGATACCAAACTTGAAGTTATCATCTTCACCTGTGATATATTGAACACCTGCATCAATGGCGAAAGCGCGTGCAGCGGCATTACTGATTGATTCGTTCACTACTTTAGCCATAACACCTACGGATACCTTGTTCTCAAAAAGGTGAGAATAGGAAAGACCCATATTAAAGTAGGTTGGGCTGAAGGTAGCTCCTGAACCTTCCGGAGTTTCGGTAGTAGTCAGGTCAAATTCGCCAAGGTCCATGGCCACCAGGCTTACACCCAGTACACCACCACCTTTACCAATTGGCATCGCCAAACCCAAAGCATTCAGGTTGATATCCGCGATATAACGGGTATGACCCAATTGAATCTGGGTGCTCGTTACACGGGAAACGCCGGCTACATTCAGATAAAGCGCATCTGCTCCGGAAACGCTGGATGTGTTCATAGCATGCAGGCCTGCACAACGCGCCCAAGGATTGATGATCAACTGGTTCGCTCCTGCTTCGCCTTGACGATCCGGGTTTCCAGCCACTGCCACTCCTGTGCTTAGCAGGCAAGCAACGGCCATCAAAATGGTATATCTTTTATTCATGATCAATGAATGAGAATATGTGAGAAAGGGTGGTCAGGGCTTGTAAGGCCTTACAAGCCCTGACCAATGAACTATGCTGCGACCTTACAAACCTGATGGGTCATATTGTCGACCAATACCAAACCATTTGAGGGTTCGTTCGCCTAACCCTGGGGCATTCACATGAACCAGGTAAACACCACTCGCAACCGGAATAGCCTTGCTGTTTTTCAAATCCCACTCAATGGCAGGAGAAATTTGCTGGTAAGGCATATAGCTTTCATCGCGGATGTATTGTCGGATGAACTTACCGTCCAAAGAGTAAATCGTAACCGTACACTTACCGGGCAGGTTCGTGATTTTCACCGTGTTGGTGAACTGTGACGTTTCATACTCAGAGAATCCATAGTAAGGATTTGGAACCATCTTGATGGAATCGAGTGCATTTTCAACCTCAATTTCTGTCAAATCAGTTGGTTCGCTACCCAGAATGGTGAATTGGTAACGTGGGTGGCCGGTACGTTTGTTTGCATCAGCATCGTTGAACCAGGTCTGATATGCATTGTCCACGCGAAGCTTGACACGTGTTTCGGTAGGGATCAAACCTTCGTTATACGATTTCATTTTATACCCCTGTGCCATCTGAAGCATACCAGCCCACGCAATACGGCCTACCTGCTGAACTTTCAGGGCTGCCGCACCAAATTCAGGAGTCAGACGCTTGCGCAATGCGGTGCAGGAGTCGTAGCTGGTGTTCATCACATAAACCCAGTGTTGACCACCTAATACAGCACCCCATGCGCCATCAAGTTCTTCATCAAAGAACTGATCCGTTGGGTTCCACATCATATCACGACCTGTGAAATTTGGATTCAGCGTTCGGCTGTAACCGGAGTTTTCGCCGAAGAAAACGTTCAAACGGCGGCCGGTTTCCACATCAATGGCATATCCCGGGAACCATGCCATACCATATACAGGTTGACCTTGCTGAGCAGCTGGGATACCTTGATTGGCAGGAGCAGTTGTTGGGTTCAATTCACCGTCAGGATCAGGTAAACCATCGTTATTGGCATCGTTTTTACCCACAGACAAAGCATAGCGTGTGTCGAAGTTCAAACGACCCTTGTTGCCGTTATTCTGTGTTTTAACCACTGAAGTATCAGCAGTAAACAAAGTAGTTGCAGATTCAATAACTACGCAGCGGCTCCATTTGGATTTGTCGCTGGTAAGTACAATGTCCACATTTGGCAACTGAAGTAATTTATCCGTTTTGTTACCTACTGCCGCATTATTCAACGTATTGTACCATGCAGGGGTAAGGTATTCCGGCTCGGTCGTTTCTCGGTCAAAGTCGGCCATAACATAAGGTACGAACCAGCCTTCTCCCAGTTTGCTTAATCCCTGTTTAGGGTCAATAGCTTCATCTTCTTCCAGAGCGCCTGTCTTCACATAATTGAAGAACGGAGAACCGTTGAAGTCGTCAGGGAAGCCGAACAACCAGGCCTGGTTAGGATCAGCATATTCAATTTCTGCACCAATACCACCATTAAGATCGTCAACTTTCTGACCAGGCTCTCCTGTTTGTGCAATACTTACGGAGAAACCATAATCCAGTACGATCTGTTCGTTCAGCTTTTCAATGGTTTTTTCAGAACGGATCACCTGACCGTCAGGCAGTTTGCGAAGTTCCCAGCGGGCATTGGCATCCAACTTATTATCAGTGAGATTGCCATCAACTAACGCAAGTTCGTACTGACCATCTTTTACTTCAAACGGATTGAAGATGGTTACGTTGATTGGTCCACGGCCAGCCTGATACGTCAGGGTACTGTCGAAACCATTCGCAATAATCCGGTCACGGGTAGCCTGATCCAGATCCAGGAAGTTGCCTCCTGCACCCTGACCTTCCAATCGGGTCACTACTACGCCATCGCCATATTTGGCGTTCAGGCGCTGGTCAATCACCGGACGCGGGATCACGGTTTTGATTTGAATATTGCGACGACCAGCCAGATAAGGACGCTGTTGGCCGGTTACCGGCTGTGCAAACGGATCCAGCGGAGCAAAATTATTGTGCGCATAGGCTACCACTGCGAAGAAATACTTCTTGTGGTTAATCAGACTCTTGTCGTTACCTGCTGCAAACTTGTCTTCCTTAATGGAGAACGTATGGCGAATGCCCTGATCAGCCCCTTCCACAGCCAATACCGGATAATAAACCAGCTTGTTTGTATTTGGGTCACGGGTTTCTTCCCAGTTATACAGCTTCTTAATGTTATTCTTGATGTCAACCTGATAAACCAGACGGCCTCTTTCCGGATTGCTGAAATCTTTGGAAGAAACGTTTTCGTCTTTGAGTTGGTAAATCAGATAGCCTTCAAATTTGTACTTGGCCGTTTCACGAATAGCAGGATTCGGGTTGTTTTTAATATCATCCGGAGCAAGGAAGTCAATTTGCTCGTAGTCCTCGTTTTCATTTACGACGTTGTTGGATTCAGGGAAACGTTTGTTGGTCAGAATGGCCACAATTTCCTCATTGGTCTCAATCCAGTCAACCGTTGGAGCATCCGGACCGTCCAATAGTTCAAAACAGTTGTCGAACAAGCCCTGAGCCAGTTTGTCGGCACGGAACAGGCCTTCCATATCCGGACAAGGATAGTCAATTTCCGGAACCCATGGAATACCAATGATCAGCTCGTTTACAGCGCCTGGTTTCAGCGTGAACGGACCAGAAGCCTGCAGGGTACGGCGGTCGCCGAAAGGCAGGTTAGCCGAACACATACTCCAGCCGGCAGGATCGTTCGGTGGCTCTGTGAATGCGTAACGGATACGTGGAGCGGTGGGATCGCCAGGGTTATAACCGCTGCCGCCATATGTCAGTGCTGCACCATCGCGCCAGGTACCGGTGATGTAGTTGTAGTATTCCTGAGGAGCGGATGGGTCTACTGTACCGGGAGGAGCACCAAGGCCGCCGCGGTTGTAGTACATGAACGAGTTCATGCCCAGTTCATACTCTTCTTCAATGAAGTCAGTAGGATCCACAGTATTGGTATCAGGTACCAAACGCAGACCCAACGGACCACGGAAGTAATCCACACCCAGCAATGGAATTTTATTGCCGTAGGTTGCTGCGCCACTTGGACAGGTAGAACCCGGGTTACCGTCAATCTGGTCCTGGTTGTAGATGTACATCAGGCTTTTGGCTGTATCGCAACCGATATAGTCGTCTTCGTCGCAACCAAGGTCAGCATCAACCCACATAGCGAAGAATGTGGAGTCAATACGGTCTGTTGCACGGTTGATCAGCTTGTAACGCTGGAAGGTCATGTCGTTCAACTCGTCGTTCGTGGTATAACCGAACGCCTGAACCTGAACCTCCATCTGAATCGGACGGCCGTTGGTGCGCGCGTGCGCCTGGCCGCCGCCCTGGTCGTTATAGATCCAGAAAATCATCTCATCCGGGTAGCGGTCCAATTGGCAACCACGGATTTCGATGGAGGGATAGTCACCTTCAAGCGGCTCATAAGTACCAAAAGTTGGGCCTTTGTCGTAGAAACCGGCCAAAGCCTGTTCGGTAAATGGAAGGTCAAAGCCCCAAACCAGACGGAAATATTCATTTCCTTTGGCTGGCCAGCCTTTAACGCCGCGAGGGATATCATTTTCGTTGAGATTGCCTGCCGCAACGTTAGCGAGGTGCTTGCGAATCTCCTCACCGGTTACGCGGAAGTGGCGGTCCCAGTTGGCGCAGGTGAAAGATTCTGTTACCCCGGCCAAAGAGATTGGGCCAGGCCAGAAGTCATTACGACCATCGCTGCGATAATCCTGGCAAGCCAGTTTCAGGTTATTACCCGGGTCAATACCACCGAGCCAAACGGCGCCGGCAAAAATAGAAGAGACCTCCGGTTGACCGGAAGCCGGATCTACTTTAGGAACGATATAACGACCACGGGAAAGGTCCCACCAACAGTCGCCACCACCCAACAGACGTGCACGAACGTTGTTGATCGCCTGGTCAATCTGGCTCTCGGAGTTTGCGCATACATCGCGGTACTGAGCCTTTTTAACAGTCTTTAATGCCTTGCGGCCAACCGGTTCACGGGCTTCGAGGCTCATCACCCCTAAAGCCAGCAAAGCAATTATCCAAAGTCTATTTAAACGCATGGTAATTGTGTTTTTGATTTTTTTTAATAGTTTGTTCGTTCGTGCACATCGCGATCATCCGTTATTACACGAATCACCGCGATGTGCATACACGACTCCTGTTCCAACCTTAGAAGGTAAACATGGCTCCAACAAACACCCTGCGTGGAAGCGCAAAGTTGTTGGGGTCTCTTACCAGCCAGGAATATGAATCCAGATAAGCCTGGCGACTCAACCCTGATTGCTCTATCTGGTCAACTACTTGTTTACCGTCAGGAATTGCCAGGTAGCCGTCGTCAGTTGGAGAGCCCGTTGCCGCATATACTCCCAAGACGTTCAGGCGATTCAAAAGGTTGGCGACACGGAAATAAACATTCAAATCAAGCGGTTTTTTCGCTTTCTGATTCAGGTGGAAGGTCTTGTCGATACGGAAATCCAGGTTGAAGCGCCATGGCAAACGGCTTCCATTAACAGAACCTACCGTACCATTAGCGCCAAAACGGGCCGGACGGAATTTCTGTGTGTATGGGCGTCCGGATGCTGCTGTAGCAATCAGGTTAACCCCGAAATCAGCCAGGATCTTCTTGCCATTAATGATTGGACCCGTGTAAGCCTTGCCACCGTCAAAACGGTAGTCAATGGTGGTATTCAGGTTATGACGCTCGTCAAAGTTCAACGGGAAGAGGTAGCGCACGTTACCGCGCTGTGTCAGACCGCGCTGAGATTCAGAGTCAGAACCCGTACCGTCTGCAAACTGCAGGGTATAAGCAATACGCATTTCTACGTTTTTCGTACGGCGGAGGTCGTACTGCCAGGTAAAGCCTTTTACCGTAGCGAAGTCAATATTGTCGTAAGTATCATAAGAACCAATAACCGGTACAAACAAGATGGAACGGCGCTGGATCATATCGCGGAATTCGCGGTAGTAGGCAGAGAATTTGATTGCAGAACGCTTGTTCAACTCCTGCTGGAAACCCACCTCATAGTCCACTACCCGTTCCGGACGCAGGTTTGCGTTATTCTTAGTACCCGGGCGGTAGAAGTAGAAATAACCACGTGGGGTTACTTCCCAGTTGCTTGGCGGGCGCTGCACCAGAATGTCGTAGTGTGCAAAGAAGTTCGCTTTTTCAGAGATCGGGAACGAGAATGCCAAACGTGGCAGGTAGTTCACCTGAGGCGTATAGTCGTCGAAAGAACCATTCGGGTCAAAGTCTGGGTTGGTGATGTCATCTTCCGGATTGAAGAGGTATGGATTTACCACGCCACCACCGAAGATCACGTTACCATCGTTGGCCTGACGGCCATCAGGGAAGCACCAGGTATCGCCGTTACGGAATGCAGTGATGGTATTATCCTGTTCGCTCGCTGTGTACACCTTGAAATCGTCGCCAATAGTATTGGGGCGAACTGCAGGGGTAGTTGGTACTGTTTCATAGAAGGTTTTGGCATCCATGACGCGGTACAGAGAGTACGGATCTTTCAACACTTTGGTATTCAGGTCGAAACGTTCTACACGCACACCAAGGCTGAAAATCATCTTGTTGAACGTGAATTTGTCTTTCAACCAGGCTGCCTGGTACAAGGGACGAAGCGGAGCATTCGGGAAATCGCGCACATTGTCAGAAGCGCGGCTTCTGAAAAAGTCGTTGAAAGTGATACCATCGCTGGTTTTATTGCCGAGGTAGTCGTAGCCGTAGTAACTGATCAGACCCTGGTCCATCAACTCCCGTGGAGAGAACATAGAGAGGTCGAGCTGGTCAGGCGTCAAGGCATTAACGTTTACCCATTCGTTGAGCGGAACGCCCAGTGATTCGCGCACTGCACGGTAAAAGCGGTTCTCTGGCAGATCAACGGTAGCGTACGGGTGAAGGTTAACCTCTACCCCTGGAGGATCCGCAAAGAAAGTTCCAACCACCTGAGTGGTATCCAAACCATTAAAGTGGATATTGGCGTACTGGCTGGCCCAGAGGTACAAGGCATTCGGTGCTACGCTGTAGGCGCGGCTGGTACGCTGTTCGTTCAACAAACCAAACTGGATGTTGTGCGTACCGGATTTGCCCAGTTTCAGGTCAAAGTTAACGGTTGCGTTGAGGGTAGCAATATCGTTCTCAGATTTTGAGAAGTTATTGTAAGACAAGCCGATATTGGAGTACATGCCGCCCCAAACATCATCGTATACCTGAGATACGAAACCATTTCGGGTAAGGAAGGTGAGCTCAGCCGGGAAAAGTGCAGAAGCAATTGCCTCCTCATCCTTAACCGCGAATTCGTTGTAATTCTCCAGAATCGGATTAACACCGCCTGGCGTATAACGGATAAAACGATCGTTATAACCCACGTTCACCCAATCACCGTTGTCGTTAGGTTCTGCAATTGGTACCTGAACAGTTTCAAACTTACCAATGTAACCGTAGTCGAACAAACGGTCTTCGTGCCGCTTGTCGTAGGTGCTGCCGGTATTGCGCTCATAAGCAAACTGCAACTGGTAGTTGGCATTGCTGATAGATATGCGCTTGCTGCTGTTGTTGTCTGGCTTAATAGCTTCAGAATTACCCAGGCGGTGACGGAAACGAATGTTACCGCGGTAAGTATTACCAAAACTGGTAGGGTTGTTCTGTGCATTCAACAGGAACCAGCCGCCGCCGTCAAACTGGTCGCGGTTATCGGTGTAAGTACCGGTAAGGCTTACATCAATATTATTGGTAACCTTAAGGTCAATTTTACCATTCAGGTCGATGTTGGTAGCCGTCTGGTAAGGGCGAGCCTTGAGGCGATCTACGTCGTCGTTCGTCAGGAATTCAGCACTATTGAAGAGGTTATTGCCCAAACGGGTAATCGGGCTTGCAGCCAATTCCTGCAAAACACTTTCCTTGGCGCGATATACCGGAAGAGCCGGGGGATCATCTTCATTACGGGTAAGGTACTGACCAGACAGGCGGAAGCCCAACACCGTGCGGGTTTTTCCGTCGGCGAGTTTTTTCTTGATGATTGGGCCGCTGACATTGGCAGTTGCCAGGAGATAGCCGAATGCGTCAAGACCTTTGGAGTTTTCCACGTCTACACCACCGTGATATTCACCGGCCGGGCCCTTGGTGGTACCGGAGATGAAACCACCGGTCAAGTCGCCAATTTCAGCGCCTACACCGGATGTAATAACCGAAATTTGTTCAAAATCCTGCACCGGAGGCACACCGCCGGATACCCGGATACCGTCAATGTAGTAGTCGGTACCGTTGGCACGTGCGCCTTTGATGTTTACATCGCCACCGTCAATAGAGGTAGCACCTACGGTAGTTGCCACGATGGTGTTTACGCTACGGGTAGGCAGGTTTTTGATTTGTTCGGAAGTCAGTGTTTGACCACTTGAGGTTTGGTCTTGCTCAATCAGAGGCACCTTATATGCCACGATTTCCACTTCTTCCAATACATTGGCGTTAGACATCGTCACGTTTTGCGTCGTGATCTGTCCTCCAAGTACCCGGATGCCTGTAATCTTCTGGGCCTGAAATCCGGTGTAAGAAAATTCCACATCGTATGTGCCCGGGTCAATATTTACCCGGTATTCACCGTTGTAGTCTGTGACGGTGCCTCGCACAAAAGATGTGCCTTTCAGTACCTTCACGGTTGCCCCGATCAAAGGCTCCGTACCGTCGGTAATGGTACCGGTCAACGTAGTCGTTGACTGTGCCATTGCGACGACAGCGCCCAGGAGGAGCATCGCAAATGTTGATAGTAAAGAACGTACCATAGAACAGAGATTGAAAAATTACTTGTTTAGGTTTGACGATTCAGCGGAGGTGCAAACAAAGGTTTCACTCCCCCTTTTTTATTTTCTGTAAAAGAATTTCAGCCAGCAGTTTTTTGGATTCGTGCGTCCATCCGGCCACATGGGGTGAAAGGACAACATTTTCCATTTGATG
>DLXL01000205.1:16172-18051 GCA_003448025.1 Saprospirales bacterium
AACAACATTTTCCATTTGATGCAACCTTTGGTACCATTCCCGCTCTTTTTCGGTGAATGTTTCCGGCTTTTCATTTTCAAACACATCCAGGCATGCACCCCCGATTTGACCGGATTCCAGATGTAATACCAGATCTTCCGTGTGTACATTTTTACCCCGGGCTGTATTGATCAACACAAATCCTTTTTTGCATTTCTGAATAAAGGACTGATCAACAAAGTGCCTGGTTTCTGAAGTGAGGGGCAAATGTAAACTTATGATGTCTGCATCTGCTTGTATTTGGGCCAAATTTGATTCGCTTACCCACGACATTTCTGCAGCAAATCCTTCCGGCTTGTACTTATCATAGGCCAACACCCGCATTTCCATCCCTGCCAACTTACGTGCAAACTGGCTTCCTGTATGCCCAAACCCAATGATTCCCAGTGTTTTACCTTTCAACTCCCAACCCCGGTTAGCCTCTCTCTTCCATATATTCTGCCGAACTTCCCGATCTGCGCGTGGTAAGTGGTTGGCAAGTCCCAAAAGCATCCCAAGCGCCTGCTCTGCTACTGCGTTACGGTTGCCTTCAGGGCTGCTCCACACTTTTACTCCTTTCTCCGCAGCATAATCCCGATCCACAATTTCCATCCCGGAACCCAACCGGGCAACAAATTGTAGTTGAACGGCCTTATCCAAAAATTCCCGGTTCACTAAAATTTTACTGTTGATCACCAAACCTTTGTACGCTTCTATCCTGTCTTTGGTTTCATCCGGCGAAATGTTCGGCTCAAAATCTACCATCCATCCCATTTCTTCCAGCCCTTTGATCAACAGGGCGTGGCAATCATCTGTAATGAGCACCCTTCTCATATCTTATCCTTTTTTACTGGTCGAATGTATGACCTTAATTCAATACTGTGCTTGTGTACTGTGTGAGTAACAACTTTATGCAAGCGAACAGGTTTCCCGATTTCGTGAAAGAAGTTAGGTTTTCAGCAATAACTGCAGAAATTTGCAGCGCTCAGATTCTTCCACCAACTCTTCTGCTTTCCCGATAAGCGGCAAAGATATTCAGACAAGTATATGAAACACATCTTTTTTTCAATTCTGTCAATTTTGGCTTTTACGCAATGCAAAGAAGCTCCTGCCCCGCCCAAGCATATATTACAATGTTATGTCAGGTTTGACGCTGCCGGGCGTAACACCAAAGCGGAGGCAACGCTGCGCGATGGGGTGTCAAAACAGGTCATTGATATCCCGGGAGGGATTAAGTTTCAGGCTACAGCCATGAAACCACTTCCGGTACAGGGTATTACCTACTCTTTGGAATTCCCTGCCGCATACACCAAAACGGTAGATTTTGAATGGACCAATGCCCAACAAAAAAGAGGATTATTCCAGTTGGAAATTCCATCCATTGACTCTTTCTTTTTCGATTCCAAAGAGCTCGTCCTGAAAAACTCAGCTTACCTTCAGTGGCTGGGCGCGCCACTCAATCCGGCAGAATCCATGGTGTTTATGTGGGAAAAAGCGGATGGAAGCATCACGGTACCCATGGAGGTAAGCACAACACTCGGTGAACCACTCATTGAAATTCCTGCTTCCAAAATCGGACAACTTGGCGCTGGCAACTGGAACCTGTACCTGGTACGAAAGCGTGCAGGTAAAGCCGATAACCCCGATTATGCCATTGAATACGCGGCCGAATTTTATACCAAAACCCAACGCTTTACCATAAAGGAGTAGGATAGCGAAGGTGTTTCAAATTCGCTTTTTTGATTTTACCGCAGAGGCGGAGAGGCGCGCAACTGTTTAAACTGAGAGAGGCTGTCTCACAAGTCGCTTTTTTATTTTTACCGCAGAGACGGAGAGACACAGAGAAGTTGAAAATCAACTA
>DLXL01000205.1:18206-18687 GCA_003448025.1 Saprospirales bacterium
TGAAAATCAACTATTTATACCTCTACGCCTCTCTGCCTCTGCGGTAACAATTACTTTTGAGACTCTCAGTTTAAACACTACTTTCGCTTTTGCAGACTTGCGGGCTCTGCACTAAATTTCGCCTCGAGCGACCAGTTGGCGCGAAGGGGATCAAGTTTTTTGGAAAAAATCCGTTCTGGTTGACGCTTCTGAGTAAAATTGCCGGAATCCCATCTGCCATTCCCGTTTTGATCTTCCAGTAACCTCCCGGTGAATGTGGCAACTTGCAGCGATTCAAATATTAATTGATGGGTTTCCGCTTCAGCAATAAAACGGCGGGAGGCTTCCATCGTATTGTTGTTAAGTATTTCAAATACATACGCTGTTTGGGGTCGCAGTTTTTCCAGGTTTACGGTCAAGGCCCCAAGTTGTTTGGCATCGGTTACATTGAAATTCCGGAGCAAGGTATCCTGCAGCGTTTTTCCCCAAAAATCAATCAAAG
>DLXL01000205.1:18829-21109 GCA_003448025.1 Saprospirales bacterium
CCGCCGGGTAACAAGCTCAGTGAATAGGCTTTACCCTGCTTCCACTCGGTTGTAAGCCATACTTTTCCCGGGGTCAGGCTATCCATGCTAACCGTAAAGTTGCTTATCGGGACAGTATCCAGCATCAGTTGCCACTTGCTGGTATCTACTGCTATGACCGGATAGTTGAACGGTAATTCGGCTGGTTGGGTGTGTAGTTGAATGATGGTTTTGGCAGGCTGCCGGACCACTGGTTTTGCGGCCGATGCAGGTCCCTGTAATCGTCCTTTCCCGGATGTTGGCGCTACCGGAGCTACTGCCTCATCTCCAAATCCTAGCCGGTGTTTTTCCATAAAATCTGATCTGGAAAGTTTTTTGATCCGAACTGTATCCGTATACGGCATGTTTAATCCGGATGCTGAATCCAACTTCATCCACTCAGGGTGGGCAATCAGGATATTCCAGGAAGTATCTGAAGGCAAATCATACCAAACCGTGAGTGAATCAGGCGCCCGCTCCTGCAATACCTTTGTTCCAGACGGCCATTGAAAATTAATCTGAGCAGAGTCGGCAGATGTATTGAACACCAGCCTGACGAATCCGTAACGGCCTGTTTGCTGATTCTGCAATCGGAATGCCGGTTTGTCTTTAAACAACCTGAGCGCAATCGGCCCTTTTAAACTATCGCTCACCGCCACCGACTGATCCAGAAACGCTATTTTTTCATTTTCTCCACTCCATTTCAGATTTTGGTCAGCATCTTCAACGGCCACGATTTGAAAGGTGCCGGATCGCAGGTTTTCAAAACTGTATTGTCCGGTTTTGTCAGTTCGGGTGAAATAATAAGGGCGTTCTTTACGGATGGCAGTATCCGACAAATTTTCATGCAAAAGCACGGCCACATTCTCTACCGGTTCACCAGAAAAAGCATCTGTAATTTGACCTTTAAATCCAAGGCTGTCAATAAAGTCTCCGGTGGAAAACACATACCGCAGGTCTTTGGCCGGATTGCCTTCATGAAGATCCTTGACTGAGTTCCCGAAATTGATGGTATAGGTGGTATTAGGGCGCAGTACTTCGTTTTTCTCAAACGTGAGCACTACTTTACGACCGTTTAATACCACTTCCGGCTTTTTAGCTAATGGTGGCGACACCACAATCTGCGTCGCTACATCAGATAACACTACCCATTCATCAAACAACAGTTCAATTTTTCGCTTTTCGAACCGGGTGGAGCGGTTGGGTGAACTGCGTAGGCTATCCACCTCTGGCGGACGGGTATCTTTGGGGCCGCCCGCAGGCGCGCCCTGCCGCGCGCACGAAGCAAGAGCCAGAAACAGGAGGAATGATAAACGATGGTTTTGCACTTGTGATATACGACTTGTAATTTCCACGCTGGAAATCGGGGCAAAAATAGGCCGAGATCGGTGAGTTGTGGTCTACCTTTGCATGGTGAAAATTATTTTACTTGGAACAGGTACTTCACAGGGGGTTCCGGTGATCGGTTGCGAATGTCCGGTATGCGTTTCAACAGCAATACCGGATCAAAGATTGCGAAGTGCAGCATTGCTGACCGATGGCCAAACCAATATACTTATTGATGCCGGTCCTGACTTCCGGCAACAAATGCTCAAACATAAGGTAAAGCATTTGAATGCCATTTTACTTACCCACGAGCACAATGATCATGTCATTGGCCTGGACGATATCCGCCCATTCAACTACCGGTCAGGTGAAGCTATGTCGGTATTTACCTTGCCCCGGGTTGCCTCTGAAGTAAGAAGAAGATTTGATTACGTGTTTTCTGAGCAAATTCCCGGACTTCCCCGCATCTCACTGGTTGATATCGACAAAGACAGTGTTCTTCAATTTGGCAACATAACGGTTCAAACCATTGGGGTGATGCATGGACGGCTGCCCATTTTGGGATTTCGATTTGGCGACCTGGCTTACCTGACAGATGTTAAGACCCTTACCGAATCTGAAATGAAAAAATTGGAAGGAGTACGGTACCTGATCGTTACAGCCTTGCATCAGGAGGAGCATCCCACCCACATGAATCTGGAAGAAAGCCTGGAGCTTATCCGGCAATTGCAGCCGGAACGAGCCTGGCTCACGCATGTTAGCCATCATATGGGATTGGCTGCCGAGATTAATGAAAGGCTGCCGGCAAATGTGCGGCTGGCATGGGATGGAATGGAAGTGGTGTGGGGTTTGTGAGGTTTATGGGGTTTATGGGGTTTATGGGGTTTATGTATCGCGGAATGGTATTCCGGGAAAGTTTATGGGGTTTATGGGGTT
>DLXL01000349.1:0-460 GCA_003448025.1 Saprospirales bacterium
GTTTTTTTTTGGGGGGGGTTTAGGGATTTGATTTTGGAGTTTATTGTTGAGGTAACGGATGAACCCGTTGGTTAATTTAGCTGCACTATCTAATTCTTCATGCAATTGCTGAATAATTTCTGAAGGAAGGTATTCAATATCTTCAAAAAGATAGAGCATACTTTTCACCTCATTGCAAGACGCTTTGGCGATATCCAAAAACCGGATTGAATCTTTTGTGGAAAATCGGCCAAATCCTTCAGCAATATTGTTCATGATGGATAAAGCAGCTCTTCTTAACTGACTTCTGGTTACCCAATCATTGGCTAATGGGCCATTGTGGCTAAATAGGTAAACATGTTTTACCAAAATCCTCGCAGCCTTCCAGCAGTGTAAATCCTCAAAACGAGTAATAGTTTTCATGTTAATTGGTTTAAAGAGTGATTTAATTGTTCAAATTTAATCACTTTAAACCAAACAG
>DLXL01000349.1:678-4297 GCA_003448025.1 Saprospirales bacterium
ACACCAAAACACCAAAACACTAAATCACCCAAACACTCGAATAATGAATCGTCGTAATTTTCTCAAAATATTCCCTGCCGCTGGCGTATCCCCTTTTGTGGTGAACGGTTTTCCGATGCGGCCATTTTCCAATTCCAAGATTGCTCAAATCCTCAACAACTGCGATGGCGTGGAGGACCGTGTGCTGATACTGATTCAGTTGAAAGGCGGCAATGATGGACTGAATACTATCATCCCAATTCAACAATACGATCGGTATGCAGAACTGCGCCCGGTGATTAAAGTGCCGGAAGTGGGCCCTGAGAAGTTTATCAAGTTAGACAATACCCTACCCTATGCTGATCAGGTGGGCTTACACCCCGTGATGACCGGCATGAAAGAGATGTACGACAAGGGTTGGATGGGAATCGTACAAGGTGTAGGTTACGAGGGCTTGAACGGGTCGCACTTTAAAGGTACCGACCTTTGGATGAGTGGCGGTGATGGCACCCCGGAAAAATTCAACATCAAGTCCGGTTGGATGGCGCGCGCCTTGCAAGCCATGTATCCGGATGTATTGGGCGCCCCGGTACCGCCGGACAAGGTTTATCCATTGGGCATTCAGGTGGGCGATCCCAATCCATCCCTGGGTTTTCACTCCGAAACGGAACACCAGAACGTAATAAACCTGTATGGGCAGGATCCGGAAGGATTCTATTCGCTGGTGCAAACCATTGGCGGAGCGCCCCTGCCTACTGTACCAGACTCTGAATATGGCGACGAGCTGGCTTACATTATGGGAGTAGAAAAAGCCGTTGACGAATACTCCGTTTACATTACCGAAGCTTTCAATGCCGGATCAAATGCCATTACAGCTTACCCGCAAACCACACTCGCCTATCAGCTCAAAACCATTGCAAGATTGATCAAAGGAGGTTGCAAAACCAAAATCTACCTGTGCAATATGGGTGGATTTGATACCCATGGCGATCAACTGGCGCCGGAAGGCATCGTAACCCTCGGAGGTCATGCCGACCTGCTTCGCAACCTTTCGGAAGCAGTTAAATACTTCTTCAACGATCTGGAAGCTATGGGATTAGGAGAGCAGGTTGCTGCCTGTACCTTTTCCGAATTTGGTCGCTGCGCAAGAGAAAATGGTTCTGCAGGAACGGATCATGGCACACTGGCGCCAATGATGATCTTCGGTAAAACCATTAAGGCAGGCGTTAACGGCACTAATCCTGATTTAAACAACCTGGCAGGTGATAACCAGCTACAGGGCATTCAATTTGATTACCGACAGGTATTCACCACCTTATTACAGGACTGGCTGGGAGCCAGCAATGAAGTACTCACAGCTACCATGTTTGAAGGTTACACCAAGATGCCATTGGTTGATTCAGCCTTTGTGGTGAACCCGGACTGCTACATAGGTACCACTGTTGGGATATGGGACAAAACAAACAACACACAATCAGCCACCGTTTCACCTAATCCGGCATCAGTTCGGGCAGAGATCACGATTCGGGGGACCAGAAACTACGAAGCCATCCTAAGTTTACACAGTTTGGGAGGATCCATGGTATCTTCCCAATCCATGCGCGTTCAAGCGGGGGTAAGTCGGGCCTATCTGGATGTAAGAAGTTTGCCTTCGGGCACCTATTTCGTCCGTATTCAGGAGAAATCCAGCGGAAAAGCCGAAGTGATTAAGCTGCTGGTTCAACACGTCTAACATATGGGGGGATTCTGTTTGAATCCCCCCGATAATCCTATTTAGTTTAAAAAATCCGATTTACATGAAATCCTTATTCCTATTCCTTTGGTTAAGCTGTGTAAGCTATTCCATATCAGCACAATTGGTACCAGCATGCGCCGGGGGCAGCACTGCAACAACTTGTGCCACCGCATGTATCAATTGCAATTTCAACGGGTATTTTGGATCCACGGCAGGATTCCCTTCAGGTATAGTTCCTAATTTCTGCGGCACCGTAGAAAATGCCCAATGGATGGGGTTTATTGCCGGCGCAGGCGAGGCAACATTTACGGTTATTCCTTCAAATTGTGCATATGGCGATGGTCTTCAAATGGCTTTGTATGAAGATTGCATGGGCACACCTTTGGAGTGTGAGTATGGTGAAATGGACGGCGGAAACAACCCGGTAATGATCACAGCGGCACTGGCGCCGGGACACAACTATTTTCTGATGATCGACGGTTTTGCCGGGGATCAATGTGATTTTACCGTAAACGTCACACCTAACAGCGCCGTTTATGAACCTCCGCTTGGACAGGTTGGCCAGCTCATCGGCCCAACCGAAATGTGTCCGGGCGCTACCATGAGTTTTTCCCTCCCACCGGTGTACGGCGCCGGCGCCTATATCTGGGCGGGGCCGCCAGGCGCCATGATAGACACCATGCCATTGCCGGTAACGGTGGCCAATGCCGGCGGAAATCAGGTAAATATCACCATGGGTAATGTTGGAGGCGCTATTTGTGTACAGGCGGCCAACTCCTGTAACCAAACGGCGCCATGTAGTGCCTCCCTGAATGTACAAATTTTGGACGACTCTTACCGGCCGGCAATTCAGGGCGATACGCTCCAGCATCTTACCTGTAGTGGAGAACCCGCTCAACTTATCGTAGCTGTTGCGACGTCTGTAGGGTTTGATATTGTTTGGAAGTCAGACAGTACCGGGAATATTGTTTCCGGGGCACAAACATTGAAGCCCATGGTTGATCAAACCGGTTTATACGAACTGGTTGTCACCAACAATCAAAACGGATGCTCCTCCAGTTTGGCCATTCAGGTAGGAGATCCTGACACACCACGCATTTCCGACTTACAATTGCGTCAGGTAACCTGTTTTGGTTTTAACAATGGCGAGGCTAAAATTGCGGAGATTACCGGAGGCCGGACACCGCACCTCATATCGCTGGATGGCGCCCCTCTGGGACTCATTAATTTTTACAGGAACCTCGAACCGGGAGTTCATACGCTGGAAATAGAAAGTTCAGACGGATGTATTTATGATACCAGTTTCGTTATCACCCAGCCGGACGACTTTTTTCTGGAACTAGGCCAGGATACGAGTATTCATTTAGGGCAAAAATTGTCGCTGTGGCCGGCAGGTGGATTAAGTGATCCTGGCCGGGCAGAAACCTTGCTGATTAAACCGACAGAACTGCAGGCAGCCTTGTGTGATACCTGTTGGTTCTCCCCTGGCTATTCTTTTCATTATACGATAACCGCGATTGACAGTGCCGGTTGTACTGCTACTGACGATCGTACAGTGGCTGTCAGCAAAGAACGTTATGTCTATGCCCCCACTGTTTTTAAACCGGATTCAGAAGACACCGCGAATGCTCGTTTTAAGCTTTTTGGCGGGGAGGATGTGGAAAGATTTATGGAATTCCGTGTGGTTGGTCGCTGGGGCACCCTGGTTCATGAACGCCGGGATTTTCTGCCTGATGATGAATCCTCAGCCTGGGATGGCACTATAAACGGTGAACCTGCCACACCTGCAGTATTCACCTGGCAAGCCAGAATTCTGTTCAAAGATGGCTTGGACGAATGGAAAAGCGGAACCGTTACAGTGGTACGGTGATTTTTACAGGTTTATGGGGTTTATGAGGGTTTATG